>NZ_AFOC01000030.1:0-35639 GCF_000224455.1 endosymbiont of Riftia pachyptila (vent Ph05) | reverse complement strand
ATCTGTTCCTGCTCGGGCGAGCTGAGGCTTGCTGCCAGCTGTTCGAGCAGGCGGGCCGCTGCCGCATGCTCCCCCTGTTCGATCAGGCTGGCTGCCTGGGCCTGTAGAGAGGGTGGCTGCTTGACGGCTTCTGTGTCGTCCGGTCGGGGAGGAGTGCCGCCGCACCCCTGCAATAGCAGTAGTAGGGCAAACAGGGCGAGAATGGGGCGATAGAGGTTGTTGGCTTGCATGAGTCTCAAACGGGCGGCAGGATGGGCGTTGGTCCCGAGCATTGGAATGTAATGTGTCGAAAGGCGTACTTTACGTTGTAGCCACCCCCATCGGCAATCTTGATGATTTGAGCCGGCGTGCGGTGAAGGTGTTGTCGACGGTCGATCTGATTGCCGCGGAGGATACCCGCCATACTCGGCCGCTGTTGCGTCACTACGGCATCGCTACGCCGATGATGGCGTTTCACGAGCACAATGAGCGCGAGGCGATGGAGCGACTGTTGCAGCGCCTGGCGCAGGGTGAGCAGGTCGCGCTGGTCTCTGATGCGGGTACGCCGCTGATCAGTGATCCAGGTTTTCCGCTGGTGCGTGAGGCGCGCCAGCGGGGGATCGAGGTGGTGGCGGTGCCGGGGCCGAGTGCGGCGATTGCGGCGCTGTCGGTGGCGGGTCTGCCCACCGACCGGTTTCTGTTTGCTGGCTTCCCGCCGCGCCAGGGCGCGCAGCGCCGCCACTGGCTGGAGGCACTGCTAAAAGAAACTGCGACGCTGGTGTTCTATGAATCGAGCCACCGGATAAAGGCATCGCTGGCGGATATGGCGGCGGTATTTGGTAGTGAGCGTCAGGCGGTGATCGCCCGAGAGCTGACCAAGCTGCACGAGACAGTGTTGAGCGGCAGCCTGAGTTCGCTGATTGAACAGGTCGAGGCAGATGCGAATCAGCGCAAGGGGGAGTTCGTGCTGCTGTTGGCGGGAGCGGAACCGGTTAATGTGACGGACTCCGGGGCGGATGCGGAACGGATCCTGCGGGTGCTGGTCGGCGAGTTGCCGCTGAAACAGGCGGCGGCGTTGACGGCGAAAATCACCGGCCTGAAAAAAAATGCGCTCTATCAGCAGGCGCTGGCATGGAAGACTGATAGCTGAGGCGGGGAAAGCAACACGGGAGAGAGCCATACAGGCCCTCTCCCATTGTCAGCTTAGTGTGTCACCTCGATCCGGCGTGCGGTCGGTGTGGTGGTCTTGGGAATGATGACTTCGAGCACGCCATCCTTGCCGGTGGCGGTGATGGCCTCTGCATCGGCATGTTCAGGCAGCGTGAAACGCCGGTAGAAGACGCCGTGTGAGCGTTCGATACGCCGGAAGTTTTCGCGTTCCTCTTCATGCTCAATGTGCCGTTCGCCGCGGATCGTCAGTACGCCATTCTCCATGGTGACTTCGATCTTTTCGGGATCAACGCCGGGGATGTCAGCATGCAGGAC
Organism: endosymbiont of Riftia pachyptila (vent Ph05); assembly: GCF_000224455.1. Classification (NCBI taxonomy): domain Bacteria; kingdom Pseudomonadati; phylum Pseudomonadota; class Gammaproteobacteria; species endosymbiont of Riftia pachyptila. The sequence goes on along the minus strand of NZ_AFOC01000030.1, from coordinate 34,175 downwards.
ATACCGGTCATCCTCTTCCTTGATATCGACCGCGGGCACCCAGTCTCCACCCACAACATGGGTTGTGTCTTCTCTCTGGAGTTGAGGGGTGAACGCGCGATCCATATCACGGCGCAACTCTTCCATCATCTGCCAGGGGTCGTAACGTGTGATTTTCATGGCTTCCTCCTTCGTTTGCCCTCTCTATCTACCTTAAGTATGGGTCCGAAAGCGCCATTTTCAAGTTTGGGATGGATTGATTGTGCGTCACATAATTTATTGAAATGAAAGGTTAATATGCGCCGTATGCGGTGCCTTTGATGGTGTTTTTTTGTTGTGTTTTTTAGCGGCCTTTGCGGCTGTGTTTGTGACGCCGTCTGGGGGGGGTTATGGCGCTTCGTCGATTGGCTGGATCTCTCCTGCCGACCCTCTTTCCCGCGGGTTTGTGGCTGCCTTGCTGGCGCTCAGTTTTCGGTTGCCAACTGGGTATCAACTGGTGTTTACCGTTGCCGATCAGGTCGGCCCGCCCCATCTGTTTCAGGGCCTCTCGCAGCACTGGCCAGTTGGCCGGGTCATGGTAGCGCAGAAATGCCTTGTGCAGGCGGCGCTGTTTTAGGCCGCGTGCTACGGTGACGATTTCACCATCACGTCGGATCCGCTTCAGCGGGTTGCGGCCGGTATGGTACATCGCCGAGGCGATCGCCAGCGGGGTTGGCAGGAACGCCTGTACCTGGTCGAGACGGAAGCCGTTGGCCTTTAGCCAGAGGGCCAGATTGAGCATGTCCTGGTCTGAGCTGCCGGGGTGGGCGGCGATGAAGTAGGGGATCAGGTACTGCTCCTTGCCGGCCTCCATGGAGTATTTTTCGAATAGCTTCTTGAAACGTTGGTAGCTGCCGATCCCCGGTTTCATCATCTTGCTCAGAGGGGCCGCTTCGGTGTGCTCAGGCGCGATCTTCAGGTAGCCGCCAACATGGTGGGTGACCAACTCCTTTATATATTCAGGATCGCGCACCGCCAGGTCGTAGCGCAGGCCTGAGGCGATGAAGATGCGTTTGATTCCGGGCAGCTTGCGGGCTCGGCGATAGAGCCGGATCAGCGGGCGATGGTTTGTCTCCATGTTGGGGCAGATGTCGGGGTAGACGCAGGAGAGGCGGCGGCAGGCGGCCTCGACCTTTTTGTCCTTGCACTGCAGCCGGTACATGTTGGCGGTGGGGCCGCCCAGATCGGAGATGTTGCCAGTAAAACCAGGCACCTGGTCGCGGATCGTCTCCACCTCGCGGATGATCGAATCCTCCGATCGGCTCTGGATGATGCGCCCCTCGTGTTCAGTGATCGAGCAGAAGGTGCAGCCGCCGAAACAGCCGCGCATGATGTTGATCGAGAAGCGGATCATCTCCCAGGCCGGGTTTTTAGCATCGCCATAGGCTGGGTGGGGTTTGCGCGTATAGGGTAGCTCGTAGATGTGGTCGAGCTCCTTTGTGGTGAGCGGAATCGGCGGCGGGTTGAGCCAGACATCGCGCTTGCCGTGGCGCTGCACCAGGGCGCGGGCGTTGCCTGGGTTGGTCTCCAGGTGGAAGACCCGGGATGCGTGGGCGTAGAGCAGCTCGTCCGACTCCACCTGATCATAAGAGGGGAGACGGATTACGGTGTGGCTGCGCTCCAGTTTGCGGGGGCGGGTGTGCAGCGTGACGCGCTGCGTTGTGTCGCAGGCCGGCTCTGCCTGATAGGGACTGGAGTGCCTGATCGATGTGCCGGGGTGGTCAATCTGGGTTGAGTCGATCTCGCTCCAGCCCTCCGGCAGCTGCTGGCGCATCAGGCCAGTGCCGCGCACGTTGGTGATCTCTGAAATCTTCTCCCCCGCCGCCNGTCGGTGGGCCACCTCCACCAGCGCCCGCTCGGCGTTGCCGTAGATCAGCAGGTCGGCCTTCGAATCAGGCAGGATCGAGCGACGCACCTTTTCCGACCAGTAGTCGTAGTGGGCGATGCGACGCAGGCTTGCCTCGATGCCACCGATGATGATCGGTACTCCCTTGCAGGCTTCGCGGGCTCGCTGAGCGTAGACGATCACCGAGCGGTCGGGGCGCTTGCCGCCCTCGCCGTTGGGAGTATAGGCATCGTCGCTACGGATGCGCCGCTCGGCGGTGTAGCGGTTGACCATCGAGTCCATGTTGCCGGCGGTAATGCCGAAGAAGAGATTGGGACGGCCGAGACGCAGGAAGTCGCTGCTCGAGTGCCAGTCGGGCTGGGCGATGATGCCGACACGAAAGCCCTGGGCCTCCAGTAGCCGTCCGATCAGCGCCATGCCGAAGCTCGGGTGGTCCACATAGGCGTCGCCGGTGACGATAATGATGTCGCAGCTGTCCCAGCCCAAGTTGTCCATCTCTGCCCGCGACATCGGCAAGACTGGCGCGCTGCCGAAGCGTTTGGCCCAGTAGGGGCGATAGTCGAAGATATTTTTGGCTGGTTGCATGGATCAGGATCTTTTCGAGCGGCCCGTCTGGGGGCCATATCTTGCTTTTGATGCGATTATTGATAGGTGCCCAACCCGGCGGATCCATCTCGGGAACAAAATTCTGTGGCCGGGTTCGGCCATTTGGGAGCTATGGCTATTGCATCTTTTCCGCTAACCCAGTAGGTTGCTAGCGGGAGTCGGCCGGACAGTCGCTGCCTCGGCAACGAGGTGGAGGAAAGTCCGGGCTCCACAGGGCAGGGTGCCAGGTAACGCCTGGGGGACGCAAGTCTACGGAAAGTGCCGCAGAAAAGATACCGCCTAAGCGCCTTTAGCGCCGGTAAGGGTGAAATGGTGCGGTAAGAGCGCACCGCGCTGACGGTAACGCCAGTGGCAGGGTAAACCCCACCCGGAGCAAGACCAAATAGGGGAGCATTGGTGTGGCCCGCATCGCTCCCGGGTAGGTTGCTTGAGGTGCACGGTGACGTGCATCCCAGATGAATGGCTGTCCTCGACAGAACCCGGCTTACAGGCCGGCTCCCCCTTTTTTTAGCCTCTCGACGAATTTCCTCCCGCAAGCGCAACGCTGTTCTCATGTTTCACATTAGGTTTTTGCGTTACCTCTTTGTGTTTAAAGAGGTTTATCTTCTGTGTGAGCAACCTTAACTCCCGCGTGTAACTAATTGATCAAACAGGGGTTTTACAATCACTCTCCTTGACAAGGTGGAGATGCGGCACCTAAGATTGGAAAAAAGTGGAATAATGTGGGTAAGAGGGGAGTTTGTTTCCAAGCGGGGGGGTGAGCGGTGTTTCGTGGGGTTTCTGCCCTGAATCTGGATGCGAAAGGCCGCATGGCTATACCGACTCGGTATCGTGAGCGGCTGGTGGAATCCTGCGACTCCCAATTGGTAATCACCGTAGATAAAGACCGCTGCCTGCTGATCTACCCCGAGCCGGTTTGGGAGGAGATCGAGCAGAAGTTGAAGGCCTTGCCCTCATTCAATAGGGCGGCACGCAATTTACAGCGGCTCTATATCGGCCACGCCCACGATCTGGAAATGGATGCTCAAGGACGAATTCTGCTGCCGACGGAACTGCGTAAGTTCGCCAATCTGCAGAAACGGGTCGCCCTGGTGGGACAGGGCGACCGTTTTGAGTTGTGGGATGAAGAGACCTGGAATCGCAATCGGGATGAGTGGTTGGAAGAGGTTGACCTGAACGATCTTGACCTGCCAGAGGAACTTGAGTCGCTCTCGATCTGACGATGACAGAGATAACAACACATAGGCCGGTACTGCTGGAGGAGGCAGTAACAGCCTTAAATATTACAGCCGAAGGGATCTATATCGACGGCACCTTCGGTAGGGGCGGACACAGCCGGCGCATACTCAAGGTATTGGGTGAGCGGGGACGATTGATCGGTATCGACAAAGATCCACAGGCGATCGTCCATGGCAGAGAACAACTGGGGGGGGATGCACGGTTCACTATCGTGCAGCAGAGCTTTGCGATGATTGCGCAAGTGGCACAGAACGCAGGTGTGGCAGGCCGGGTTGATGGGGTCCTGCTGGATTTGGGTGTCTCTTCTCCTCAGTTGGATCAGGCTGAGCGGGGGTTTAGCTTTCTGCAGGATGGTCCATTGGATATGCGCATGGATCCCAATTCGGGGATGAGTGCTGCCCAATGGCTGGCGGCTGCGACAGACAAAGAGATCGCTGATGTGCTCAAGCGTTATGGCGATGAACGCCATGCACGTCGCATCGCGCGTGCCATCGTGGCGGCACGACAAGTTGAACCGATTCTGACCACCGGACGGCTGGCGGAGATCGTCAGCGCTGCCAACCCTGCCTGGGAAAAGGGCAAACACCCTGCGACACGCAGTTTTCAGGCGATTCGCATCTTCATTAATCGAGAACTGGATGACCTGCAGCAGTTTCTCGGTCAGGTACTGGAGGTGCTGCGCCCCGGTGGGAGGCTGGCGGTAATCAGCTTCCACTCGCTGGAGGACCGGATCGTCAAACGTTTCATGCGCGACCAGGCGAAGGGAGATCGCTTCCCTGCTGGTGTCCCGGTCACCCAGGCGCAGCTGCAGCCGCGTTTGAAACTGCTGGGCAAGGCGATACGGCCGGGTGCAGACGAGACCGAGTCGAACCCGCGGGCGCGCAGTGCCGTTTTGCGCGTTGCCGAGAGGCTTGCCTGATGTCGGCGCGGAGCTGGTTGCTCGCCCTTCTGATGGTTGCAGTGGTGCTGTCGGGGATCGGTGTGGTCTACGCAAAATACCTCAGCAGAAAGCAGTTTGTGCGTCTGCAGGAGTTACTGACAGAGCGGGAGAAGATCGGTATCGAATGGGGGCGTCTGCAGCTTGAGGAGAGCACACTCGCTACCCACTCGCGAGTGGAGCGGGTAGCGCGGGGCAGCCTCGGCATGCACCTGCCCCGGTTCGATGAAGTGGTGGTGATAAGGCGCTGAGATGGCGGCAAGCAAGAAAAAACGACAGCAGAGCGATACTGCGCGGGAACCCGGCTACCGGGGCCGGCGCTGGCTTGTGCTCGGCATTTTTCTGCTCGCCTATGGTCTGTTGGTGTGGGGGGCGATCGACCGCCAGGTGCTGCAGACCACGTTTCTGCAGGAGCAGGGTGAGCGCCGTTACCTGCGGGTGATGAAGGTGAGCGCCAGTCGCGGCATGATCACCGATCGCAACGGCGAGCCACTGGCGATCAGCACCCCGGTCAAGACTGTTATCGCCAACCCACGCAAAATTAATGTGGACGGGAAGACGATCGGCGCGCTGGCCGCCATCCTTGATTTGGATGCCGACTGGCTGCGCCGGCAGCTTTCGCGCGACAAGGGGTTCGTCTTTCTCAAGCGGCGTATCGACCCGGACACTGCTGCGGAGGTGGAAGCACTCAATATCAAAGAGATCAGTCTGGTCTCCGAATATCGCCGTTTCTACCCCAGTGGCGAGGTGATGGCCCATGTGCTCGGCTTCACCGGGATGGACGACCAGGGACAGGAGGGCATGGAGCTGGCCTACGACGAGTGGCTGAAGGGTGCGCCCGGCGCCAAGCGGGTGATCAAAGATGGCCATGGCCGGGTGGTGGAGAATGTGGAGAATATCCGCAGCCCAAAACCGGGCAACGAACTGGTCCTGAGCATTGACCGGCGGCTGCAGTTTCTCGCCTATCGCGAGCTGAAGGCGGCAGTCACTAAACACAAGGCGAAGTCGGGTTCGGCTGTGATTCTCGATGTGCGCAGTGGCGAGGTGCTGGCGATGGTCAACCGTCCCTCCTATAACCCGAATGCACGGCGCGACAGCCACCACTCCAGTTTCCGCAACCGCGTGGTGACCGATGTCTTCGAACCGGGCTCGACGCTCAAGCCGTTCACTGTTGCTGCCGCCCTGGAACAGGGCCGTTTCACCGCTGACACACCGATTGACGTCAATCCAGGACAGCTGCGGGTGGGGCGCCATTGGGTGCGCGATCATCGCAACTATGGCCGTATCGATGTTAAGACGGTGCTGCAGAAGTCGAGCAACGTGGGGATTAGCAAGATCGCCTTGGCGCTCAAGCCGGAGACCCTCTGGAACTTCTACACCCGACTCGGCTTCGGCAGCAGCAGCGAGAGTCTTTTTCCCGGCGAGTCGAGTGGCAGCCTGCCCCACTTTTCTGACTGGAGCGCGTTTGAACAGGCCACCCTCTCCTTCGGCTATGGGCTGGCACTGACCCCCCTGCAACTGGCCCGCGCCTATGCGGTGATCGCCAATGACGGGGTGCAGCTGCCGGTCTCGATGTTGAAGCTGGAGCAGCCGTCGAAAGGGAAACGGGTGATGCGCCGCAGCAATGCCCGTGCCCTGGTGAAGATGCTGGAGGCGGTGGTCGCCGAGGGTGGTACCGCACCGCAGGCGGCGGTGCCTGGCTACCGGGTGGCGGGCAAGACCGGTACCGCCAAAAAGTCGGTCAAGGGAGGGTATGCGGATGATCGCTACCTCGCCCTGTTTGTCGGCATGGCGCCGGCGACCGATCCACGCTTGGTGATGGCGGTGCTGATCAATGAACCCCGAGGTAAAGAGTTCTATGGTGGCAAGGTTGCGGCCCCGGTCTTCTCCCGGGTGATGAGTGGCGCGCTGCGGATTCTCAATATCCCCCCCGACAACCTGGCGTTGCCGTCGGGGTCGCGACTGGTACAGATGGAAGCGGGGCGATGAAGAGTGCGATGAACAGGTCTCAGACCGTGTCGCTGCAGGATCTGCTGGCAGGCTTGGCAGAGATCGATGCCGCCCAGGAGCGCCCCATCTCCTGCCTTGCCATCGACAGCCGCAACCTCTGCCCCGGCGGGCTGTTTCTCGCCTGTCAGGGGGGCGACCGGCACGGTCTCGACTTTACCGAACAGGCGCTGGCGCAGGGGGCAGTGGCGATCGCCTGGGAGCCAAATGGCCCTGAGGTTCAATCGACAGGCGGAGCGGTTGGCGACGCAACTCCCGATTCCATTGATTCGAGTGGAGGGGCTGACACGTCTGGCGAGCCTGATCGCCGCCCGCTTTTTCGCCTATCCCAGCCGTTCGATGACGGTGATCGGTGTTACCGGAACCAACGGCAAGACCAGCGTTAGCCATCTGCTGGCCCAGGCCCTCGATAGCGAGGCGCGTTGCGGCGTGGTTGGTACCCTCGGCGCAGGTTTCCCAGAGGCCCTGGAGGCCACCGGCTACACCACCCCGGATGCGGTCAGCGTGCAGGGGTTGCTGGCGGAGCTGAAAGCAAAGGGCGCGCGCAGCGTGGCGATGGAGATCTCCTCTCATGCGCTGCATCAATCGCGGGTCGAGGCGGTGCACTTCGATATCGCCGTGTTCACCAACCTCAGCCGCGACCACTTTGACTACCATGGCAGCTTTGGCAACTATGCCGCGGCCAAGCGGCGTCTGTTTCAGATGCCCGACCTGCGCTGTGCGGTGCTCAACATGGATCAGCCGTTTGGCCTGGAATTGCTCGGCAGTCTGGCCGGCGATGTGGATGCAGTGGGCTACTCCGCCGACCTTGAGAGTGCCTTCCCAGAGCGTCTGAGTGGCTGGATACGGGCCGAACGCATTCTGCCCACCGCGCGGGGCATGGAGATCCAGCTGGAGAGCAGCTGGGGCTCAGGTCTGTTGCAGACCGAACTGATGGGCAGCTTCAATGCCGACAACCTGCTGGCAGCGCTGGCGGTGCTGCTCTACAAAGGGTGGGACTGGTCCGAAGCGATCGCTGCACTCGCCTCGATCAAAACTATTGCCGGTCGACTGGAGCGCTTCGAAGGCGAGGCTGGGCCGATGGTGATTGTCGACTACGCCCACACTCCAGATGCCCTGCAAAAGGCGCTCGAGGTGTTGCGTGGCCACTGCCAGGGTTCGCTCTCGGTGGTGTTCGGCTGCGGCGGCGACCGCGACCGTGGTAAGCGACCGCAGATGGGAGCGGTCGCTGAGCGCCTCGCCGATCGGGTGATCCTCACCGATGACAACCCGCGTAGTGAGGCCAGTGAGACGATCATCCAGCAGATTCTGAGCGGCATGCAGCAACCCGACATGGTGCAAGTTGAGACAGATCGGGCTCAAGCGATCCGTCTGGCTGTGGAGTCTGCCGGCACCGATGATCTGGTGCTGATCGCCGGCAAGGGCCACGAGCGCTGGCAGGAGATCGGCGATCGGCGCATCCCCTTCGATGACCGGGAGCAGGTGCAGCGGCTGCTCGGTATTGCTGCGGAGGGGCAGCAGTGAATCAGTTCAGCCTCTATCAGGCGGCGGAGCAGATCGACGGTATGCTGTTCGGCATGGAGCGCAGCTTTGGTGCGGTCAGCACCGATACTCGCACCCTGCAGCCCGGTGATCTCTACGTGGCCTTAAAGGGCCCCAACTTCGATGGCCACGAGTTTCTCTACGAGGCCGAACTGCGCGGTGCGGTGGCGGCGCTGGTCAGTGAACGCACGACTGCGCACCTACCGCTGATCCTGGTCGATGACACCCGGCTCGCGCTGGGGCGGCTGGCGGCGGCTTGGCGTCAGGCCTTCCCGGTGCCGCTGGTGGCGGTGACCGGCTCCAACGGCAAGACTACGGTCAAGGAGATGCTTGCCGCGATCCTCAGCCAGCGCGGCAAGGTGCTGGCGACCCAGGGCAATCTGAACAACGATATCGGCATGCCGCTGACCCTGCTACGCCAACAGGATGAGGCGTTTGCGGTGATCGAGATGGGGGCCAATCACCCAGGTGAGATCGCCGTCCTGAGCGGGATCGCGCGCCCCGACGTGGCACTGATCACCAACGCTGGGGCCGCTCATCTGGAGGGTTTCGGCACGCTCGACGGCGTCGCCAAGGCGAAGGGGGAGATCATCCAGGGTCTGACCGACGACGGCACGCTGGTATTGAATCGTGATGATGCCTACTTTCCCTTCTGGCAGAAGCAGGCCGAGGGTCGGCGTCTGCTGACCTTCGGCACCCATCCCGAGGCGCAGTTGCGACTGGATGCGGAGGCCGCCGAGACCCGCTGGGAGGCGGACGGCTTTATCGTGCATGCGCCGCTCTTCTATCAGGACACAGAGCTGCAGTTAAAGCTGGCCCTCGGTGGACGCCACAACCTGATCAATGCTGCTGCCGCCGCTGCCGCTGCGATTGCCCTAGGGGCCTCTGAAAAGGATGTGGTGGCAGGTCTGGCCGGCATGCGGCCGGTGAAAGGGCGTCTGCAGACCCGCATGGCGGCGGGCGTACGGCTCATCGACGACAGCTACAACGCCAATCCCGATTCGGTCAGCGTCGCCATCGAGCTGTTGGCGCAGGCGCCGGGGCAGCGTTGGCTGGTGCTGGGTGATTTGGCCGAACTGGGCCAGGGCGCAGTGCGTCTGCACCGGCAGATTGGTGAACAGGCGCAGCGTGCCGGCATCGATGTGCTGTGGAGTGTGGGAGAGCTAAGCCGCGAGGCGTCGGTGGCGTTTGCCGGGGCCGGGCGCCATTTTGAAGATAGGGAGGCACTGGCTGAGGCGCTGCGGGAGGGCGCAGCTAGTGGTGACACGATACTTATAAAGGGCTCACGATCTGCCGGGATGGAGCAGGTCGTAGATGCCTTGGCCGGCCAGGGGGGAGACTGACCATGCTGCTTTATCTGACAGATTGGCTCGCGCAGTACCACAGCGCGTTCAATGTCTTTCAATACTTGACCATGCGCACCATCCTTGGCGTGCTGACTGCGCTGCTGATCTCGCTGCTGGTGGGGCCGGTTATGATTCGCCGGCTGAGCCACCATCAGATCGGCCAGACGGTGCGCGATGACGGCCCGGAGAGCCACTTCTCCAAGGCCGGTACACCGACCATGGGCGGTGCGCTGATTCTGGTGGCGATCACCATCGCCACCCTGTTGTGGGCCGACCTGGGCAACCGTTATGTCTGGATCGTGCTGATCGTCACCCTGTTGTTCGGCATCATCGGTCTGGTCGACGACTACAAAAAGCTGGTGAAGCGTGACCCACGCGGCTTGATCGCCCGTTGGAAATATTTCTGGCAGACCCTGGTCGGGTTGGCGGTGGCCGTGACCTTTTATGTGACCGCGAATGCGCCGGAAGCGACTGAGCTGCTGGTCCCCTACACCAAGAACCTGGCCATCGACCTGGGGCCCTGGTTCATCCTCTTCGCCTATCTGGTGATCGTCGGTTCCTCCAATGCGGTCAACCTCACCGATGGTCTGGATGGGCTGGCGATCCTGCCCACTGTGATGGTGGGCGGCGCGCTGGGCATCTTCGCCTATCTCACCGGGCATGTGGATTTTGCTGGCTATCTGAAGATTCCCTACCTGCCCGGAGTGGGTGAGCTGGTGGTGTTCTGTGCTGCGTTGGTGGGGGCCGGGCTGGGCTTCCTCTGGTTTAACGCCTATCCGGCCCAGGTCTTCATGGGAGATGTGGGTGCGCTGGCCCTCGGCGCTGCGCTGGGTGCGGTAGCGGTGGCGGTGCGCCAGGAGATGGTGCTGTTCATCATGGGCGGGGTGTTCGTGATGGAGACGGTCTCGGTGGTGCTACAGGTCAGCTCCTTCAAGCTGACCGGGCGACGTATCTTCCGCATGGCGCCGCTGCACCACCACTTTGAGTTGAAGGGATGGCCTGAACCACGGGTCATTGTACGTTTCTGGATCATCACCGTGGTTCTGGTGTTGATCGGACTGGCGAGTTTGAAGATCCGCTGATGCCAAACGTGATGCAACAAACCGCCAGAACGCTGGTGTCGGGCTGGGCAAAACCGGCCTCTCCTGCGCCCGCTACCTCACTGCCCAAGGGGTCGCGGTGGCGGTGACCGACAGTCGTCAGCAGCCGCCGGGGCTGCAGGCGCTGCGCGAGGAGATGCCCGATCTGGCGCTGTTTCTCGGCGGCTTCCAGCCGGAGGTGTTCGCGGCGGCCGAACGGCTGGTGATCAGCCCCGGGCTGTCGCTACAGACCCCGGTGATCGGCGCCGCCATCGAGCGTGGCGTCCCGGTGGTGGGGGATATCGAGCTGTTTGCCCAGGCGGCCAACGCGCCGATCATCGCGATCACCGGCTCCAACGGCAAGAGCACCGTCACCACCCTGCTGGGTGAGATGGCGAAGGTGGCTGGGCTCAACGTGGCGGTGGGCGGCAATCTGGGCGAACCGGCCCTTGATCTGCTGGATGAGGATGTGCAGCTCTATGTGGTCGAGCTCTCCAGTTTTCAGCTGGAGACCACCCAGAGCCTGCGGGCGAAGGTGGCAGTGGTGCTGAATATCGCTGCCGATCACATGGATCGCTACGTCAGTCTGGATGACTACATCGCAGCCAAGGCGGTGGTCTACCGCAATGCCGAGCAGCGGGTGGTTAACCGGGATGATCCCCGGGTGGTGGCGATGGTGGCCGATCTCGATAACACGCTCGGCTTTACCCTTGGTGAACCAAAAGGTGAGGATTTTGGCGTCAGGCGCGTGGCAGGGAAGCGCTGGCTTTGTCGTGCTAACGAGTTGCTGATGCCGGCTGCGGATCTGCGCATTCCTGGTGAGCACAACCTGGCTAACGGATTGGCGGCTTTGGCCTTGGGCAGCGCTGCCGGGTTGGCGATGGCGCCGATGCTGGAGGCACTGCGCGGTTTCTGCGGCTTGCCGCACCGCACCGAGTTTATCGCCGAAAAGCGTGGGCTGCGTTGGTATAACGACTCCAAGGGGACCAATGTTGGTGCCACCGCTGCGGCGCTGGAGGGGTTGCACCCGGAGCATGGCGAGAGCCGCACCGTGCTGATTGCCGGTGGTGACTGCAAAGGGGCCGATTTCAGCGAGCTGGCGCCGGTGGTGGCGCGCACTGCACGGGCGGTGATCCTGATCGGTCGGGATGCGCCGCTGATCGAAGAGGTGCTGAGCGGCTGCGCCCAGCTGGTGCATGTAAAATCGATGAAGAACGCGGTCGAGCTGGCGGCTCAGCATGGGTTGCCAGGGGACCGCGTGTTGCTCTCCCCCGCCTGCGCCAGTTTCGATATGTTCGCCAGTTTTGAGGATCGGGGTGAGCAGTTTGCTCGGGCGGTGGAGGCGCTGGACGAATGAATACAGCAGTACGCCCGCAAGCGATAACCGGCAAAGGTGGTTCGCTGCCAGCCCTGCCGCAGCTCGACTACTGGCTGCTGGGCGCCGCTTTGGTGCTGCTCTGTTTTGGCATGGTGATGGTCGCCTCTGCCTCGATGTGGGTGGGTGAGCGCATCGGCGGCACGCCTTTTTTCTATGTTATTCGTCACGCCATCGCTATCGGTCTGGGCGTCAGTGCAGCGCTGCTGTTGTCGCAGGTTTCGATCCGGCAGTGGCAGCAGGCGGGGCCGCTGCTGGTGTTCTTGGGTATGGGATTGCTGTTGATTTTGCTGATGCCCGGCGTCGGCAAGACGGTTAATGGTGCGACCCGTTGGATTCCGCTGGGGCCATTCAACCTGCAGAGCTCGGAGTTCATGAAGCTCTTCATGGTGATCTACATCGCCGGTTATCTGGTGCGTCGTAGTGAGGAGGTCAGCAACTCTTTCTGGGGCTTTGTTAAGCCGATGCTGGTGCTGGCTCCGACTGGGGTGCTGATCCTGCTACAGCCCGATTTCGGCACCACGGTGGTGCTGTTTGCGACGGTGCTCGGCATGTTGCTGCTTGGCGGTGTGAAGCTTTGGCAGTTCTCGATCTTGCTTGGCATGGCGGTCTCCGCCGCCAGCGCGCTGGCCTACTTCTCCACCTATCGTTGGGCGCGCATTACTTCCTTCGTCAACCCCTGGGATGATCCCTTCAAGAGTGACTTCCAGCTCTCCCAGGCGTTGATCGCCTTCGGTCGCGGTGAGATCAGCGGTGTCGGTCTGGGCAACGGTATACAGAAGCAGTTTTATCTGCCGGAGGCCCACACCGACTTCCTGATGGCGGTGGTCGGTGAGGAGTTCGGCCTGATTGGTACCTTGGTGGTGATCGCGCTGTTCTTCTTCATCAGCTGGCGGGCGTTTGGCCTCGGCTGGCGAGCTGAGCGTCTGGGGCAGCGCTTTTCTGCCTATCTGGCCTACGGGTTTGGCATCTGGATCGGCATCCAAGCGTTCATCAACATCGGTGTGAATGTGGGAGTGCTGCCGACCAAGGGGTTGACCCTACCGTTCATGAGCTACGGTAGTAACAGCATTGTTGTTGTCTGTATTGTGATGGCTCTGCTACTGCGGGTCGATTACGAGGTGCGTCAGGCGTCCCGGGAGACACAGAGGAGGGCCGCCAAGTGGAGTCGCGCGTGATGGTGATGGCCGGCGGTACTGGCGGGCATGTATTTCCGGCACTGGCGGTGGCGCAGTGGCTGCAGCAGCAGGGCTGCGGGGTGTTCTGGTTGGGCACCCCCGGTGGTATGGAGTCACGTCTGATCCCGCACTACGGCATTGAGATCGAGCAGGTCGAGATCAAAGGTGTGCGTGGGACAGGGTTGAAACGTCGTCTGGCCGCCCCTTTCGTGTTGCTGCGCGCGCTCTGGCAAGTGTCAGTGATCCTGCGGCGCAAGCGGCCCGCTCTGGTGCTTGGTATGGGCGGTTTTGTCTCCGGTCCTGGCGGCCTGATGGCCTGGGTGATGCGCATCCCGTTGGTGATCCAGGAGCAGAATGCGGTGCCGGGGCTGACCAACCGGCTGCTGGCGCCGCTGGCTCGACGGGTCTTCGAAGCCTTTCCCGGCAGCTTTGATGCGGCTCGTAGGGCCCTCAATTCGGGTAATCCGGTGCGCGCTGAGATCACTGCGTTGGCGGCGCCGGCTGAGCGGTTTGCGGCGCGCAGCGGGCCGCTGCGACTGTTGGTGCTGGGCGGCTCCCTGGGGGCTCAGGCATTAAATGAGACCGTGCCGAAGGCACTGGCGCTGCTTGAGCCGGCGCAGCGGCCGCAAGTGCGCCACCAGGCGGGTGAGCGGAATTTCGTGGTGGCGCAGCAGGCCTATCGGGACCTCGGCATCAGCGCCGAGGTGAAACCTTTTGAAGAGGATATGGCGGCGGCCTACGGCTGGGCTGATCTGGTGATCTGCCGGGCTGGTGCGCTGACCATCTCGGAGCTGGCGGCAGCCGGTCTGGGAGCGATCTTAGTGCCCTATCCCCATGCGGTGGATGACCACCAGACCCGGAATGCTGCCTTCCTGGTGAATGCCGGGGCGGCGCAATTGCTGCCGCAGAGCGAGCTGGATGCGGCGGATCTGGCAGATCGATTGAGTCGCCTGAGCGCTGATCGTGGCGAACTGATGAAGATGGCCGGGGCCGCACGTGCCTTGGCACAACCTGACGCAGCAGAGCGGGTTGGTCGCGCCTGTCTGGAGGTAATGAACCATGAATGAAGCGGTAAGACGTCGCCACGCCCCGGACAGCATGGGCCGCATGCGACGCATCCACTTTGTCGGCATCGGCGGCGCCGGCATGAGCGGCATCGCCGAGCTGATGCTCAATCTTGGCTATGAGGTTTCTGGTTCAGATCAGCGTGAAAGCGTGGTGACCCAGCGCCTGAGTGATCTCGGCGCCGAGGTGTTTCTCAGCCATCAGGCGGGCAACGTGATCGGCTCGGATGCGGTGGTGATCTCCAGCGCCGTTAAAGAGGACAATCCCGAGGTGGTGGCGGCTCGGGAGGTACGTATTCCGGTGGTGCCGCGGGCAGAGATGCTCGCTGAGATCATGCGCTTTCTCTACAGCATTGCGGTGGCCGGCACCCACGGCAAGACCACTACCACTAGCCTGATCGCCAGCGTGCTGGCCGAGGGTGGGCTCGACCCGACCTTCGTCATCGGTGGCCGGCTCAACAGCGCTGGTGCCAATGCCAGGCTCGGAGAGGGAGACTATCTGGTGGCCGAGGCGGATGAAAGCGATGCCTCGTTTCTCTATCTGCAGCCGATGCTGTCGGTGGTGACCAATATCGACGCCGATCACATGGCCACCTACGGCGGTGATTTCGAGCGGCTGCGCGCCGCCTTTCTGGAGTTTTTGCACCATCTGCCTTTCTACGGCCTGGCGGTGCTCTGCATCGATGATCCCGAGGTGCGGCGATTGTTGCCGAAGGTGACCCGGCGGATTCGCAGCTACGGCTTCTCCGAGGATGCCGACGTGCGCGCGGTGGATGTCGAACAACAGGGCTTGACCACCCGCTTCAGGCTCGAATGCGAAGGCTGGGAGCGCGGCCAGCAGATCAGCCTTAACATGCCGGGCCGGCACAATGTGCTGAATGCGCTGGCGGCGGTAGCAGTGGCCTTGGAACTAGGGGTGGAGCCGGCCGCCATCCAACGGGCGCTACAGAGTTTTCAGGGCATCGGGCGACGGTTTCAGACCAAGGGCGAATGCCGCTGTGTGNCTGGTCAGGTGCTGCTGGTGGATGATTACGGGCACCATCCACGGGAGATCGCCGCAACCCTGCAGGCGGTGCACGAGGGGTGGCCTGGCCGGCGTATCGTGCTGGCGTTTCAGCCGCACCGCTTCAGCCGCACCCAAGAGCAGTTCGATGACTTTGTGCAAGTGCTCTCGCAAGCGGATGTGCTGTTGCTGACTGAAGTCTATGCAGCTGGCGAGGCGCCGATCCAGGGGGCTGACGGGCGCGCCCTGAGTCGTGCGGTGCGAGCCCGAGGGCAGGTCGATCCGGTGTTCGTTGAGCCGCTGGATGAACTGCCGGAGATCATCGCTGGCATTCTGCGTGACGGTGACATCGTGCTGACCCTGGGGGCGGGCAGCATCGGTACGATCGCCGCCCGCCTGCCAGAGATCCTCTGTGAGGGAGGTGAATCATGAGTGTGAGTTTTGATATGCGACGGTTGCATCATGGATGTGGTGAATCCTTGCTGCCTCATGCTGGCGGTCGTGGGTTTGTGCCTTTCCAGACAGCTCAGGCTGGCGTCAAACAGATTCAGGCAGGTAGCCGACGAGCCGACAAGCAGGCCAGCTTGGCTCAGCAGCAGGCTGCGTTGGTGAGTGGGAGGGACTCGCGTTGATGGCGGCGATGCAACCGCAGGGGCTGCGCGGCGAGATGCGTTACGACGAGCCCATGGCACGCCATACCACCTGGCGGGTGGGTGGCCCGGCGCGGCGTTTCTATCGCCCCGCCGACCGCGAGGATCTGATCCTGTTTCTGCAGGGTTTGCCAGAAGATGAAACGCTCTTCTGGCTTGGCCTGGGCAGCAACCTGCTGGTACGCGATGGGGGCTTCGACGGTACCGTGATCGCCACCCAGGGACGGCTCGATCGAATCGAGTGGCGCGGCGAACGCCAGCTCTATGTCGAGGCTGGAGTCACCTGCGCCAGGGTAGCAAGAATGGCCGCTCGGGCGGGGCTCTGCGGCGTGGAGTTTCTGGCAGGCATCCCCGGTACCTTGGGCGGCGCCCTGGCGATGAACGCCGGCGCGTTTGGCGGTGAGATCTGGCCACGGGTGATCGGTGTCGAGATGGTTGATCGGCGCGGCCGGCTGTGGTGGCGCTCGCCGGATGAGTTTGAGATCGGCTACCGCTCGGTCAAGGGGCGAGCGGGGGAGTGGTTTCTCGCCGCAGAGCTGCAACTGCTGCAGGGTGATGCGGACAGTACCCAGGCGAAGATCCGTTCTTTGTTGGAGCGCCGCGGCGCGACCCAGCCGACCCGCATGCCGAGTTGTGGCTCGGTGTTTCGCAATCCGCCGGGAGATCACGCGGCGCGCCTGATCGAGGCTGCGGGCCTCAAGGGGCTGCAGATCGGTGGCGCCCAGGTTTCGGAGAAACACTCCAACTTCATCGTTAATACGGGTGAGGCGACTGCAGCTGATATCGAGGCGCTGATCGAGCGGGTTCAGCAGCAGGTGGAGGCGCGCAGCGGAGTGCGTTTGGTCACTGAGGTGCACCGCATTGGAGAGCCGCTATGAACCATTTCCAGCCAGCAGAATTCGGTAAGGTAGCGGTGCTGATGGGCGGGTGCTCTGCGGAGCGGGAGGTCTCGCTGCGCAGCGGTGACGCGGTTTTTCAGGCGTTGTTGCGTCAAGCTATTGACGCCCATGCGGTGGATTCCGCCGAAAATCTGTTGGAGCAGTTGAGCGAAGGCGGCTTTGATCGTGCCTTCATCGTGCTGCACGGCCGTGGCGGTGAAGATGGCACGGTGCAGGGGGCGCTTGAATCGATCGGCCTGCCCTACACCGGCAGTGGTGTGCTGGGCTCGGCCCTGGGGATGGACAAGTACCGCACCAAGGCACTCTGGAGTGGTTTAGGCCTGCCAACCCCGGAGTCGCGCCTGATCGAGCGGGAGTCTGATCTGGAGGCCTCGGCCGCACTGGGTTTTCCGCTGATGATCAAGCCTGCCCGGGAGGGTTCAAGCATTGGTATGGCACGAGTCGGTAGCCGGGGTGAGCTGGAACAAGCCTGGCAGATGGCGGCTGAGTACGACCCGATGGTAATGGCGGAGCGCTGGATCACCGGCCAGGAGTACACTGCCAGCCTGCTCGGGGGCAAATCGCTGCCGCTGATCCGTCTCGAGACACCTCGCACATTTTATGACTACGAGGCCAAATACAGCGCCGATTCAACCCGTTACCACTGCCCCTGCGGCCTGCCTGCGGCAGAGGAGCAACGTCTGCAGCAGCTGGCTGCAAAGGCCTTCGAGGCGGTGGGCGCCAGCGGCTGGGGGCGGGTTGATCTGATGCTGGATGAAGCGGGCGAGCCTTGGCTGATCGAGGTTAACACGGTGCCGGGCATGACCGATCACAGTCTGGTGCCGATGGCGGCCAAAGCGGCCGGGATAGGATTCGATGAGCTGGTGATGCAGATTTTGCGAACCAGTCTGGAGCTTGCAGAGGGATGAAGCGCAGACTTAAAAAACGGCCGGCGCCTGGACGATTCGCCATGGTGGCTGGTTTTCTGCATCGTTGGGGGGTGATGCTGAGCGTCGTCGCCCTAAGCCTGGCTGCAGTGCTCTGGGGCTACCAGTGGCTGCAGCAGCCGGGAGTGATGCCGCTGCGCTCCGTGGGGATCGATGGTGAGGTTAGGTATCTGGATCGTGGGTTGCTAGAAAAGACCGTGCACGAGTCGATCCGGGGCGGCTTTTTCAGCGTCGATCTGCAGGCCGTGCGTAGTGCGGTCGAGGGACTGCCTTGGGTCGATCGGGTGAGTGTGAAGCGGCTCTGGCCCGATCGGATTGAGGTGTCAGTGGTGGAACATGAGCCTCTGGCCAGATGGGGTAAAGACGCCCTGGTGAACCAACGTGGTGAGATCTTTCGCCCGCGCAGCCTGCCGAAGATTCCCGGGCTGGTCAGCTGGGAGGGGCCGGATGCGAATGTGGCCTTGATTCACCGGAATTATCGCCGGATTCGGGCGCTGCTGGAGACGGTAGAGATGAAGCTGAAGCGCATCGTTGCTGATCAGCGTAACGCCTGGACCCTCTATACCGATGAGGGGCTGGCGCTGGTGCTTGGGCGCGGAGATGCTGCGCAGCAATTGGCGCGTTTTGTGCCTCTCTATCCGGAATTGCGCGCCAGCCGGAAACAGAAACTGCTACGGATCGATCTCCGATACACCAATGGATTCAGTGTGACCTGGGAGACTCAAATGGATCACTCGGAAAGCGCGAACTATCCACAGATGTTGTTTCGCCCAAACCGGGGAGTGGATGTCTGAATGACAAAGAAGATTGAAAAGAACCTGATCATCGGACTCGATATCGGCACCTCCAAGGTGATGGCGGTTGTCGGCGATCTCAGGCCTGATGGCGAGATCGAGATCATCGGTATCGGCTCGCACCCCTCGCGGGGATTGAAGAAAGGTGTGGTGGTCAATATCGAGTCAACGGTGCAGTCGATCCAGCGTGCCATGGAGGAGGCGGAGCTGATGGCTGGCTGTGAGATTCACTCGGTCTACGCCGGGGTGGCGGGCAGCCACATCCGCAGTCTCAACTCCTACGGCATCGTCGCAATCCGTGACAAAGAGGTGACGCAGAGTGATGTGGAGCGGGTGGTCGATGCGGCCCGCGCGGTGGCGATCCCCGCTGATCAGCGCATCCTGCACATCCTGCCGCAGGAGTTCATCATCGATGAGCAGGAAGGGATTCGTGATCCGATTGGCATGTCTGGGGTGCGCCTGGAAGCGCGCGTGCACATGGTTACCGGCGCGGTGAGCGCGGCGCAGAACATCATCAAGTGTGTGCGACGCTGCGGTCTGGAGGTGGATGACCTGATCCTGGAGCAGCTCGCCTCCAGCTATGCGGTGTTGAGTGAGGATGAGAAGGAACTCGGCGTCTGCCTAGTCGATATCGGTGGCGGCACGACCGATATTGCGGTCTTTACCGGTGGTTCGATTCGCCACACTGCGGTGATCCCGATTGCTGGTGATCAGGTTACCAACGACATTGCGGTAGCACTGCGTACCCCGACTCAGCATGCTGAAGATATCAAGATCAAATATGCCTGTGCGCTGACCCAGCTGGCGACTAGCGACGAGACTATAGAGGTGCCTTCGATCGGTGACAGGCCGCCGCGCAGGTTGTCGCGGCAGACCCTGGCCGAGGTGGTGGAGCCGCGGTACGAGGAGTTGATGATGCTGGTCCAGGCAGAGCTGCGGCGCAGTGGCTATGAAGATGTCATCGCCGGCGGCGTGGTGATGACCGGAGGCAGTGCAAAGATGGAGGGGGCGATCGAGCTGGCGGAGGAGGTCTTCCATATGCCCGTTCGGCTCGGAGTCCCGCAGACAGTGTCGGGGTTGGCAGATGTGGTACGCAATCCGATCTATTCGACCGGTGTGGGGTTGTTGCAGTTTGGTCGGCACAATCAGTATGGCGGCACATCGGAACCGATGGGCACAGGTGGCTTACGGGGGGCCTGGCAGAGCATGAAAAATTGGTTTCAAGACAATTTCTGAATGAGAGATTAAGGGCGCGGCTGAGGTAGGAACCTAGGAGGTAGGCAATGTTTGAGCTCTTGGATACACATAGTACAAACGCGGTAATCAAGGTTATCGGCGTGGGTGGCGGCGGCGGCAACGCGGTCAATCATATGGTGAATGGTGAGATCGAGGGCGTGGATTTCATCTGCGCCAATACCGATGCGCAGGCGCTGCGCAGCAGCGAGGTGCGTACGCTGTTGCAGCTCGGTTCAGATATCACCAAAGGACTAGGTGCAGGAGCGAATCCCGAGATTGGCCGGCAGGCGGCACAGGATGATCGGGACCGTATCGTTGAGGTACTGGAGGGGGCCGATATGATCTTCATCACCGCTGGGATGGGTGGTGGTACTGGTACCGGGGCGGCGCCGGTGGTCGCGGAGATCGCCAAGGAGATGGGGGTGCTGACGGTGGCGGTGGTTACCAAGCCCTTCGCTTTTGAGGGCGGTCGTCGCATGAAGGTGGCCGAGGCGGGAATTGAGGAGTTGGCCAAGTGCGTCGACTCGTTGATCACCATCCCCAACGAAAAGCTGCTAGCGGTGCTCGGCAAGGACATGAGTCTGCTGAATGCTTTTAAGGCAGCCAACGATGTGTTGCTGAATGCGGTGCAGGGTATTGCCGAGCTGATCACTCGTCCTGGCCTGATCAACGTCGACTTCGCCGACGTTAAGACAGTGATGTCGGAGATGGGATCGGCGATGATGGGCTCGGGTGAGGCGACCGGTGAAAACCGCGCCCGTGAGGCGGCCGAGCGTGCTATTCGCAGCCCGCTGCTGGAGGATATCAACCTCTCGGGGGCGAAGGGCATTCTGGTCAATATCACCGCCGGTCTAAATCTTGCCATCGGTGAGTTCGATGAGGTGGGCAGTACCGTGCGTGAGTTTGCGGATGATGACGCAACGGTTGTGGTTGGTACCGTGATTGATCCAGAGATGCAGGATGAAATGCGGGTGACCGTAGTGGCGACTGGCCTGGGTGAGATCGCACAGATCGCAGAACTTCCCAGTAAGCGCCAGGAGGAGCCGAAGGCAGCGCCGCCGGTGACCCTGGTTGATGCAGATGTGGGGTTCGGTGATCATGAGAGAGACTACGCTGCTTTGGATAAGCCGGCGATCGTGCGCAATAAAACACAGGCGAAAGGGGGAGTAGAGCCTGCTACCCCTCCGGACGATTTCTCCTACCTTGATGTGCCGGCCTTTCTGCGCAAACAGGCGGACTGAGATCTGCCGGGCCTGATCGGTAGCGGAGGTGGTTATGGAGGCAAGGGGGCTGTCCAGTGCGCAATTGGCTGCAGGCAGCTGTTTTTCGGCAGAATCGGAGGAGGGCTTTGTCGGCAAAGGGTTTTGTCGGTTTTTTTTACATGTGCTAGTATTGCCGCCTTCATACACAGGGGCCCCGCTTTAAATTGGGGGGACGGATAGGAAATGATTCGGCAACGTACGCTCAAAAACGTCATCCGCGCTACAGGTGTTGGCCTGCATACCGGTAACAAGATCTATCTGACCTTGCGGCCGGCGGCCCCTAATACGGGCATAGTGTTTCGTCGGGTTGACCTCGATCCGGCGGTGGAGATTCGCGCCTGCCCGGAGAATGTTGGCGATACCCGCCTCTCCACCACACTGGTGCAGAATGATGTGCGAATCTCGACCGTGGAACATCTGCTTTCAGCCTTTGCAGGTCTTGGTATTGACAATGCCTATGTGGATGTCAGCGCTCCTGAGGTCCCGATTATGGACGGCAGCGCAGGCCCTTTTGTGTTCCTGCTGCAGTCAGCTGGTGTGGAAGACCAGAACACAGCCAAACGGTTTATCCGGATCAAGCGCAAGGTGGTGGTGGAAGAGGGCGATAAACGCGCCAGCTTCGAGCCGTTCGATGGTTTCAAGGTCAGCTTCGCCATTGACTTTGATCATCCGGCATTCCATGAACGAACTCAGTATGCCAGCCTCGATTTCTCTTCGACCTCGTTCGTAAAAGAGGTCAGCAGGGCCCGTACTTTTGGCTTCCTTCGCGATATTGAGATGTTGCGCCAGCGGGAGTTGGCTCTCGGCGGCAGCATGGATAACGCGATTGTGGTCGATGATTATCGGGTACTCAACGAGGATGGATTGCGCTACGAGGATGAGTTTGTCAAACACAAGATTCTCGATGCGATCGGCGATCTCTATCTCCTTGGTCACAGTTTGATTGGCGCCTTCAACGGCTATAAGTCGGGGCATGCGCTCAACAATGAGCTGCTGCGTACGCTGCTGAAACAGCGTGATGCCTGGGAAGAAGTGACCTTCAAAGCGACCGACAATGCGCCGATCTCCTACATGAAACCGGTTCCTGTCTCCTGACGGTGCGATCTGGCTGACGCCCAGGCTAGTCTGCGTGGCTACTGAGGCGCAGTAGCGCCTGCTTCAGCTTCTCA
This sequence comes from endosymbiont of Riftia pachyptila (vent Ph05), assembly GCF_000224455.1. Lineage (NCBI taxonomy): Bacteria > Pseudomonadati > Pseudomonadota > Gammaproteobacteria > endosymbiont of Riftia pachyptila. Next base: position 11,999 of record NZ_AFOC01000030.1, on the reverse strand, counting down.
TCGCTGGTGTGCTCCGCGGTATCGCGAAGCAACTCCGCGCTCACGTGTGAAAGCCTGGCTCGGCGGGGTGGGTGCTGTGCCACAGCGTCCGGACTCTGAGTGCTGACCACCTTCACGATGATGCGTCCGAACGCGACTCCATCGTTGCGGAGTCTCCGTAGAAGTGCATCAGTGAGAAACCGCAGGCGGCTGCTCCAGACTGGAGAGTCGGTCAGGAGGGTCAGAGTGCCTTTCCCGGGGATGGCGCCGAGGCAGTGCTGATCGAGGGGCGGTGGCAGATAGCTGGATACACGTCGGAGCAGCGACTTCTGGATTTCGAGCTGCTTTGACAGGGTTGCAAAAGCGCTGCGTGTTCCGATGATTTCTTCTACTGCTCTGATCTTGCGTTGCATGCCAAGATCATAGGAGAATTAATCCATCAGAACCACCATATAACTTCAGGATAACTTAGGTGGTAAAATTCTCAATCTGCGGGTCAGCTGGACGCTACATGGGTTGAATTGCATCTAAGCGGGATAGATCGAGCTATGAAGATTGTCTTTATAAGGGGACTGGGGGCGCCTCTGGGGCGCAAATTCCGACTGTTCAGCTTTGTCGTGGGGCTTGGAACTCTGATCGTTTTTGGTGGGGCGGTGCTCTCCGTCGGCTATCAGCTGGGCCTGGCTGACGCGGAGTTTCCTGAGCATCAGTTGGTGCGTTCCCTCAAAGCGACCTTTGATGCCGAACGGCGCATGCTGCAGGATGCCCGCGCCAAAACCGGTGAGCAGGTGGATGCTCTGGCGTTGCGGGTGGGGCGTCTGCAGGCGCAGCTGTTGCGGCTAGATGCATTGGGGCAGCGGCTGGTCGAGGTCGGCAAGCTTGACCGCGGTGAGTTTGATTTTACCGCCAAACCGGCGATGGGCGGCCCCCAGGGCGGTGAAAATGAGACTGCCCAGCAGGCAATCCCCGGGCTGTTGCAGGAGCTGGCACAGCTCGAATCAAAGATCGAAAGTCGTCAGCAGCAGTTGGTGCTGCTCGAGGACCTGATCCTGAACTCGAATCTTGAGCAGGCGCTGCATCCGACCGGACGTCCGATCAGCAAGGGCTGGATCTCCTCCTACTATGGGATGCGCAACGACCCCTTTACCGGCAAGCGGGCCATGCACAAGGGAATGGATTTCGCCGGCAAAAAGGGTTCAAATGTGATTGCGGTCGCTGCTGGCGTAGTGACCAAAGCAGAACAACATCATGGCTACGGCTTGTTGGTTGAGATCAACCACGGCAAAGGTTATGTCACTCGCTATGGCCACAATGAGGAGATCCTGGTGGCCGTGGGCGACCGTGTGAAGCAGGGCCAAGCCATCGGCAAGATGGGATCCAGTGGCCGCTCGACCGGACCACATGTTCATTTTGAAGTTTTGCGCCATGGCAAGGTGGTGGATCCAACCCGCTATATTCGTAAGAAGCGGGAGCAGGACAAGGCCTGATCCGCGTCTAGGATCTAACACTCTTATTGCTCTTCCCGCATGCCTCCGCCTTCAGCAAACCCTGCTGTTAGGGTATGATCGTCTGATTTCGTTTTTCTAACGGGTCCCTTAACAGATGGTCAGTAAAATCTTCAAGAAGATCTTCGGCAGTCGCAACGATCGCCTGATTAAACGCATGTCCAAATCGGTCGCTCAGATCAGTGCAAAAGAGCCGGAGTTCGAGGTTCTCTCCGATGATCAGCTGAGGGGTAAGACGGCCGAGTTCCGCCAGCGTTTGGAGGCGGGTGAGAGCCTTGATGCGCTGCTGCCAGAGACCTTTGCCGCAGTGCGTGAGGGCGGGCGGCGCGCGATGCAGATGCGCCACTTCGACGTGCAGATGATCGGCGGCATGGTGTTGCACCAGGGCAAGATCGCCGAGATGCGCACCGGCGAGGGCAAGACCCTGGTGGCGACCCTAGCGGTCTATCTCAACGCGCTGCCTGGCAAGGGTGTGCACGTGGTCACCGTGAACGACTACCTGGCGCGCCGCGATGCCAGTTGGATGGGCAAGCTCTACCACTTCATGGGGCTGAGCGTCGGCGTCATTAACTCCTCTGGCGGGATGGGACCCGACAGTGCCTCCTTCCTGTTCGATCCCGATTATGACGGCTCAGCCGGCGGCTATCTGCATCTGCGCCCAGTGACGCGTCGCGAGGCCTACGCCGCTGACGTCACCTACGGCACCAATAATGAATATGGCTTCGACTATCTGCGCGATAATATGGCCTTCTCTGCCGATCAGCGGGTGCAGCGCAAGCCCTACTTTGCGATTGTTGACGAGGTCGACTCGATTCTGATCGACGAGGCGCGTACCCCGCTGATCATTTCTGGTCCTACCGACGATACCTCGGAACTCTACAAGTCGATCAATGAGATCATCCCTCGCTTGGTCCGGCAGGAGCCGATTACCGACGAGGAGGGCCAGCCCGACTTCGGTCCCGGCGACTACTCGGTAGACGAGAAGGCGCGCCAGACCTTCCTCAGCGAGGAAGGCCATCAACATGTTGAGGAGATGCTGACTGAGGCCGGCCTGCTGGAGGAGGGGGCGAGCCTTTACGATTCCAACAACATCATCCTGATGCACCATGTGATGGCGGCGCTGCGGGCGCATGTGCTGTTCCAGCGCAACGTTGAATACATTGTCAAGAATGGCCAGGTGGTGATCGTCGATGAGTTCACTGGCCGCACCATGGAGGGCAGGCGCTGGTCCGACGGCCTGCACCAGGCGGTAGAGGCAAAGGAAGGTGTGGAGATCCAGAACGAAAACCAGACCCTCGCCTCGATCACCTTTCAGAACTACTTCCGCCTCTACGAGAAGCTCGCAGGCATGACCGGCACCGCCGACACCGAGGCCTTCGAGTTTCAGCAGATCTATGGTCTGGAAGTGGTGGTGATCCCCACCAACGAGCCGATGGCTCGCAACGACATGGGGGATCTAGTCTATCTCACCCAGGAGGAGAAGTATCAGGCAATCTTGGAAGACGTGCAGGATTGTGTTCAACGCGGTCAGCCGGTGCTGGTCGGTACCGCCTCCATTGAGACCTCGGAGCTGGTCTCCGGGCTGCTGAACGAGGCGGGGGTGGAGCATAAGGTGCTCAATGCCAAACACCATGAGCAGGAGGCGGCTATCGTCGCCCAAGCGGGGCGTCCCGGTGCAGTCACCATCGCTACCAATATGGCTGGTCGCGGTACTGACATTGTGCTCGGCGGCAACCTGGAGGTGGAACTGACTGAACTGGGGAATCCGGCGAACCCCGCGGAAGTGGAAAAATATACTGAGGCCTGGCGACAGCGCCACCAGCAGGTGCTGGAGGCTGGCGGCCTGCATGTGGTCGGTACTGAGCGTCACGAGTCGCGGCGCATCGACAACCAGCTGCGTGGCCGTTCAGGTCGCCAGGGTGATGCCGGCTCGAGCCGTTTCTACCTCTCCCTGGACGACAGCCTGATGCGCATCTTCGCCTCCGACAAGGTCGGCAGCATGATGAAGAAATTGGGCATGGAGAAGGGCGAGGCGATCGAACACCCCTGGGTCTCCAAGGCGATCGAAAACGCTCAACGCAAGGTGGAAGGGCGCAATTTCGACATCCGCAAACAGCTGCTCGAGTATGACGATGTGGCCAACGACCAGCGCAAGGTGGTCTACAAGTGGCGCGCCGAACTGATGGAGACTGACGATGTCTCGGATAACATCAATGCCCTGCGTGCCAGCGTGGTTGACGATATCTTCCACGCTTATGTGCCTCCCGAGAGCATTGAGGAGCAGTGGGATGTGCCGGGTCTGAGCGAGGCGTTGGCGGAAGAGTTTGGTGGCGAATGGCCGATCCAAGCCTGGCTCGATGAGGATCATGACCTGCATGAGGAGACATTGCACCAGCGCATCCTCGAGACCCTTGAACAGGCCTACCAGGAGAAAGAGCAACTGGTGGGTGAGGCCAACATGCGTAACTTCGAAAAGGGCATCATGCTGCAGACCCTTGACTCTTTTTGGAAAGAGCACTTGGCGTCGATGGACTACCTGCGCCAAGGCATTCATCTGCGCGGCTATGCGCAGAAAAATCCCAAGCAGGAGTACAAGCGTGAGGCATTCGAGATGTTCTCCCGCATGCTGGATGAGATCAATCGCGAGGTGATCGGCATCCTGTCGAAGGTGCAGGTGCAGATGCCAGAAGAGATGATGCTGCAGGAGCAGCAGACTGACGAGTTTGAATTCAAGCACGAAGAGTTTCATGGGCTCCCCGATGAAGCGGAGGCGCCCCCCGCCAAAGATTCGGAGGCGGCGGCCGAAGAGCACCAGCCGTTCGTGCGTGAAGGCCGCAAGGTGGGGCGCAACGAACCCTGTCCCTGTGGTTCAGGTAAAAAATACAAGCACTGTCACGGTCAGATCAGTTGAACGGCCAGACGGCTTTTCCGGTACCCGGCGTGCGTCTCGGTATCGCCGCCGCCGGCATTAAATATGCGGAGCGGGATGACCTGCTGCTGATCGAACTGGCAGAAGGCGGCAGTTGTGCCGGGGTCTTCACCCGCAACGCCTTCTGCGCCGCCCCGGTGCAGCTGGCCAAGCGCCATCTGCAGGCGGGCGCACCGCGCTATCTGCTGGTCAACTCCGGCAACGCCAATGCCGGGACCGGTGTGCAAGGCATGACCGATGCCCTGCGTAGCTGCGCGCTGGTGGCGCAGGCGACCGGCTGTGAGGCGAGCCAGACGCTGCCGTTCTCCACGGGCGTGATCGGTGAAAACCTGCCGATGGCCTGTTTCGAAGCCGCGATCCCCAAGGCCCAGGCCGATCTGGATGAGAATGGTTGGCAGCGGGCCTCGCGGGCGATCATGACCACCGACACCCGTCCCAAGCTGATCAGTCGTCAGTTCCAGCTCGACGGTGAGACCATCACTGTCACCGGCATCGCCAAGGGGGCCGGTATGATCCGCCCCGATATGGCCACCATGCTTGCCTATCTGGCGACCGATCTGGCGGTGCAGCCGGCTCTGCTGCAGCAGTGCCTCGAGCAGGCCGTGCACCCCTCCTTCAACAGCATCAGTGTGGATGGTGACACCTCCACCAACGATGCCTGCATGCTGCTGGCCAGTGGCGTCTCGCCTCACGCAGGGGTAACCGATGCCGACTCCCCTGCGTTCAACAGTCTGTGCGAGGTAGTGAGCGAGGTCTGCATGGAACTTGCCAGGGAACTGGTGCGGGACGCCGAGGGCGCCACCAAGCTGGTCGAGATCCTGGTCAGCGACGCGGCAGACGAGGCGGAGGCACGGCAGGTCGCCTACACTATCGCCCACTCGCCGTTGGTGAAGACCGCGCTGTTCGCCAGTGACCCCAACTGGGGGCGCATTCTGGCTGCGGTGGGCCGCGCCGGTCTGCAGGATCTGGATATCGAACGGATCGAGATCTGGCTTGATGACGTTTGCATCGTCCGTGATGGCGAGCGTGCCAGCGACTACACGGAAGAGGCGGGACAACGGGTAATGGACCAGCAGGAGATCACCATCGCGGTGCGCCTGGGCCGAGGCGCGGTGGAGAGCCGCGTACTCACCTGTGACCTCTCCTACGACTATGTCAAAATCAACGCCGAATACCGCACCTGACGGGATTATGAATTGTGAGTGTTGAATTCATAATTCAAAATTAAGCATTCAAAATTGACCTTAATCCACGTTGCCGCAGCCGCGATTATCGATAGCGCTGGCCGCGTCCTGATCAGCAAACGCCACGAGCATCTGCATCAGGGCGGTCTGTGGGAGTTCCCCGGCGGCAAGCTGGAACCCGGCGAGTCGGTGGAGGCGGCCCTGCGGCGCGAGCTGTATGAGGAGCTGGGCATCCGGATCAGCCGCTTCGAACCGCTGATCCGCGTCACTCACCACTATGCAGAGTGCTCAGTGCTGCTCGATGTCTATCGGGTCTTCAGCTATCAAGGAGAGCCGCGGGGCATGGAGGGGCAGCCTCTCAACTGGGTGCTGCCCGAGGCGATGGAGCCGGCGCTATTTCCCGCCGCCGACCGCCCCATCATCAGCGCACTGCAGCTCCCCTCGCGTTATCTGATTACCGGCGAGGATCCCACTAACCCGGAGGCGTTTTGTGCGCGTCTTGAGCGTGCTCTGAAACGAGATTGTCGCCTGCTCCAACTGCGTGCCCATGGCTTGTCGGATGTGGCATACCGGAGCCTTCTCGGGGAGGCGTTGGCGCTATCCCAGGCACATGGTGCGCGCCTGCTGATCAACCGGCCGCAGCGCAGCCTCGATTGGTTCGGCGTTGCCGATGGTGTCCACCTGAACCGTCATCAGCTGTTTGAATTGACAGCGCGGCCGCAAGCGGCCGGACTGCTGGGCGCTTCCTGTCATGATCTGCAGGAGCTGAAGCAGGCTGAGCGACTGGGCCTCGACTATGCACTGCTCTCGTCGGTGCTGCCCACCGCCACTCATCCCGAGGCGAGGCCGCTCGGCTGGGCGCAGTTTCGGACCCTGCTGGAGCAGGTGAATATCCCAGTCTACGCCCTTGGTGGCATGGGGATGGAACAGCTCTCCACTGCCCGTGAGCATGGCGCTCAGGGCATCGCCGCCATCCGCGGTCTGTGGTGAGATCGCTCCTCCGGATGGAGGGGCGGTCGGTTCAGAACACTAGGTTCAGCATCACCAGCGAGACCACCAGGAACAGCACCGTCATGATGCCGCCGGCTTTCATAAAGTCGGGCACCCGGTAGCCGCCCGGGCCCATGATCAGGGCGTTGACCTGGTGGGTCGGGATGAGGAAAGAGTTAGAGGTGGCGATCGCCACGGTCAGGGCAAACACCGCGGGGTTGGCACCGGCGCCGATAGCGATGTTGACCGCCAGTGGCACCAGCAGCACGGTGGCGCCGGCGTTGGACATCACCAGGGTGAAGAAGGTGGCGAGCACCGCGATTGCGGCCTGGATCACCCAGATCGGCATATCGCCCAGTACTGCCAGGGTCTGGTCTGCGATCCAGGCGGCAGTGCCACTGCTTTCCACCGCCATTCCGAGCGGGATCAGCGAGGCGAGCAGGAACACCGTCTTCCAGCTCACCGCCTCATAGGCCTCGTCGATATTCAATACCTGGGTCAGGATCATCCCCACGGCGCCGGTCAGCAGCGCCACCGAGAGGCGCAGATCGGTGAACAGCACCATCGCCAGGGTGATGAAGAAGGTCAGGGCAAACGGTACCTTGTGCGGGCGTAGCTCCTCGTGGGGGTATTCGGTGGTTACTACCACAAAGTTGCGATCCTGCTCCAGATGGGGAGATCGGTCCAGGCGGTATGCACCACCAGGGTGTCGCCAGGACGGAATGGGGTCTGGCGTACGCCGCCGGTGCGACAGGAGATGATCTCCTCACCGCGGTGGATCGCCAGCAGGCTGAGGCCGAAGGTCTTGCGCATCCAGACATCGCGAGCGGTCTTGCCGACCAGGTTGGAGCTGGGCGGGATGACCACCTCGGCGATACCCGCTTTGGCGGTGGCGAGGGAGTTGGCGAAGGTCTCCAGGTCGTTACGCCGATTGATACTGCTCTCCTCGGAAAAGACTGTGAAGTATTCTTCTGTGCCAAGCAGGCCGAGTACAGTGCCCGCCTCGATACCGAGACCGCGATCGATGCTGTCAGCGCCAAGACGCAGGCCGTCGCCCTTCTCTACAGCGATGATGCGCACCTTCCAGCGCTGCTCCAACTCGTCGACACTGACCCCCACTAGTGGACTTTCTGCCGGCACTACCACCTCATACACCTCGGAGGCCTGCAGGCCGTAGGTCTCGCTGAAGTAACTGGCAGTGTCGTGGCCCTCAGTGTGTTCGGCTTTGTTGGCTGGCAGCACAAACTTGCCCGCCAGGATGAAGTAAACGATACCGGTGATGACCAGGGCGAGGCCGATCGGAGTGACGGCAAACAGTGAGAAGGTCTCCATCTGCTGGCCAGCCTGCAGCGATTGGTTGGAGGTATGGATCAGGTCGTTGAGCAGGATCAGCGGGCTGGAGCTGACCATGGTGATGGTGCCGCCGAGGATCGCGCAGAAGCCCATCGGCATCAGCAGGCGTGACAAGGGCAGACCGATGCGGGCGGAGATGCGGCTTACCACCGGCAGAAACAGAGCGGCGGCGCCGACGTTCTGCATGAACGAGGAGATGAAGCCGACGGTGCTGGAGAGCAGCGGAATGATGCGTCCTTCGGTTGAGCCGCTGATACGCAGGATAAAGGCGGCGACCTGGCTCATGATGCCAGTCTTGTCGAGGCCGGCGCCGATGATCGAGATCACCGCGTTGGAAGAGAAGCCGTTGAACAGATCGGTGGTCGGCACTAGCCCCTGCTGCAGCCCTATCAGCGGCGCCAACAGGCTGGTCAATCCCAGCAGCACCATCGCGGTTACTGCCGCTACGTCGACCCCCACTACCTCGAAGGCAAACAGGTAGATGGCCAACAGCAGGATCGTGCTGACCCATGCGATCTCGATGGTGGGTACCAGATTGGCTAGCAACAGACCAACGACCAAAAAGACCACGGCGGCGATCAGATTCTTTTTTAAGGCTGGGCAAGTGGCATGGGTGGGCAATCCTCTGGCTGTGGTTGAGCGGCGCATCCAAAAAAAACCGCAGAATATTGACACATTCTAAAGTAATCGCACTTGCCGAGCGTGCTCAGCCCGAGGGATGTGGGGCGGAGTTACCAGTCGAGGCGGTTGTCCAGGCGTAGCAACACTGTCCGGATCGCGGGCATGCCACCGGCGACCATCTCTTCCAGCGGAGTGATGTTACCGCAGCGCTGTTGCGGGGTGGTGACCCAGAGGTTGGCTGAGAGTGCGCTGTGGGGAAACAGGCTGGAGAGCGCCTTATCGATCTGGATCAGCAACAGCAGGCGCTGCTGAATCTCCGCCTCCTGTGGCAGCGGGTTGCCAAGTCGGTAGCGGTTGAGCTGGCGTCGCTGCAGCCCCTCACCGAGGCCAAGCAGAGGTCCCATCAGCGCTTCCGGAATCTGCCAACGTTTGAGGATGCGGAAGATAACACGGGTCAGCTCGACCCGCTCATCGAGGCTCAGTTCAGGCTGCATCAGCAGTTGCAGATCAGTCGTGGAAGGCGTATTCGGCGATCAGTGCGCGCACCCGCTCGATAGATTCCCCCGGCGGCTCCTCAAAGTAGAAGCCGGTGTCGTAGAAGGAGCGGTTGACGTCATTGTGGCTCCAGCGGGTTACGGCCTTGAAATGGATGCTCTTGAGTTGGCCGCTGCCGCCCCTGTCTGGCAGGCGGATCTCGAGATCGAAGCTGCGGCCGTCGGGGATCGAATGCTCGCCCACCAGCATCATCCCTTCAGTGGTGATATCGACCACATGGCCCAGCAGAGCGTTGCTGTCACTGTCCCAGACCCGCAGATAGTAGATCAGATGACGGCGTTTGATAGCGCGTCTGTCATCTGCCGCTGCGTTGTCTTGTGGGCTGTGTTCGAAAGGTTTTTTTACATACATCGCTGAGACTCCAAGTGGGGCCTGGCGGTCCGGAATCTAGCGGATCGGAGGCGAGGCTCGGTTCAGTGTCGATTGCACCAGAATGATAGTGATTGTTGCAGAATTCGCAATCGACAGCTGCCCGAAGCGAAATTCTGTCTCTTTTCTTCCTATTGCGGCCGCTTCCAGATGCTGATATCAAGGCTGTCTTATTCAATTAAGAATGCAATTAAATTCAGGCTAATTTTAACCGCAAGGAACATGAAGGGCACGAAGAAAAGAGATTAAGAAATCCACATTAGAAACAATCTGTTATCACCTTCAAGCCCTTCGTGCTCTTGGTAATAATACAATGAGTTATTGGGATAGATGAAGTGGTCCTGATGTAGACTTCAGGGAGTCCGGACAGTCAGGCCAATATATGCTAGTTTTCGTTGGGCCTCGACGACTAGCTGCAACACAACAGGGATTTTGAGTCGATGTCGCCAGCCGTATTTGCCAAAGAGTTATTCAAGCACTCGGAGTATCAATCCGCCTGGGTGCGCCTGATTATCTGGGTATTCAGCGCCGGCTATATCGGACTTGGCGCTACCACCGGTTATTATGAGGTGGATCTGCTGCAGTATGGGGTGCTGTTCGGCAGTTTTCTGTTTGTCTTTTTGCTGCTGCTGGTCAGTGTCTACTATCATCCGGTGTCGCGTCGCCGCCGTTACCTGGCCCTGCTGACCGACATCAGTGCGGCCAGTTTGGCGATCTTTCTCACCCAAGAGGCGATCAGCCCCTTCTATCTGCTCTATATCTGGATCTTTGTCTCCTACGGCACTCGCTACGGCAAAGCGCTGCTGAAGGCCGCCTCGTTACTCAGCACTCTGGCCTATGTGGTGGTGCTGATTGCATTGGGCGAGTGGCGACAGTACACCTTTGAGGCCTTCTTTTTTCTGCTGCTGTTGGTGCTGCTGCCGCTCTACCAGTATTCGCTGCTGCGCAAGCTGCATCAGGCGCGACAAGAGGCGGAACAGGCTAACCGGGCACGGGGCAATTTCCTGGCTGCCATGACCCACGAACTGCGTACGCCACTGATCGGTGTGATTGGTATGGCGCGGCTGATGGAGTCGACTCCGCTGAACAGTGAGCAGAAGGAGTATCTGCATTCGATCAATGCCTCGGCGCAGCTGCTGCGGGCGTTGATTGGCGATATCCTCGATTTTTCCAAGATCGACGCCAACAAGCTGGAGCTGGAGGCGGCGCCCATCGATCTACGCGAGTTGGTGGGGGATGTGCTCTCAACCATTTCGGTGGCGGCCCAGGAGAAACAGATCGAGCTGGTCTGCGAGGTCGATCCAGCGATTCCACGGGAGCTGCAGGGGGATGGGCTGCGACTGTCACAGATCCTCTTCAATCTGCTCGGCAACGCGATCAAATTTACTGATCGCGGTGAGGTGATCTTGCGGCTGCGACGCAGGCTGGGGGATGAACGGGTGGCGCAGCCTCATATACTGATTGAGGTGCAGGACAGCGGTATCGGCATGGATCAGCAACAGCTGCAGCAGGTATTCGGGATGTTCTGGCAGGCTGACCCCTCCAGCAGTCGCCGGTTTGGTGGCACCGGTCTTGGAACCACCATCGTCAGGGATCTGAGTCGTCTGATGGGGGGGCATATCGATGTCAGCAGTGAGCTGGGCCAAGGCAGCTGCTTCTCCGTCAGGTTGCCGCTGCTGCCTCCGCAGAGCGGTCGCATGGGGGTGGCATCACCGCTGCTGGCAGGGCGCAAGCTGCTGCTGATTGAGGCCAACACCGCTGCGCGGCAGGCCCACCTGGCAGCGGTACAGGAGCTGGGGATGCAAGGGCGGGGGGTGGCAAGCGTGGCTGAGATCAGCGAGCTTGCAGAGCAGGATTGGGACCTGGTCCTGTTGGCAGATTCGCTGGAAGGCATCGACCTGCCGGGCAGCATCGAGGCAATCGACCGACTCTGCGGTGATAGTGTGCCGATCGTCCACGTCGGCTATCGTGGACGCCTGCTCGAGTTGCCGTCGCGCATCTTACAGAGCATGCTCAAGCCGTTTCTCTCCGGCCAGTTAGCCAAAGTGGCGCTTGAGTTGTTGCGGGGCAATGCGGATCGTCAGCAGCAGGCAGCGGCACTGCCGTTCGCTGGAGCGAGGGCGGCTGAGAGTGGCATCCGGATCCTGCTAGCGGAGGACAATGCCATCGCTGCCAAGGTGCTCTTTACCCTGTTGCAGCAAAAAGGACACAGGGTCTGTATCGCTCGGGACGGCCAGGAGGCGCTTGAGCTGTTGCAGGCTGAGCAGTTTCATCTGGCGTTTGTCGATCTGCGCATGCCGCGCATGGACGGTTTTGAATTGACGCGTCGTTATCGGCAGCTGGAGTCAGAGACCGAGCATCTGCCGATTTTGGCGCTGACCGCCAATGCTCCGGAAGATGTGCTGCAGCAATGTAGCGAGGTGGGCATGGATGATTTTCTCAACAAACCGGTGGAGCCGGAGCTGCTGGATAGGGTGATCGCCAGCTATGTGGAAGTGCCCGGTTATGTTTGAC
>NZ_AFOC01000031.1:0-35024 GCF_000224455.1 endosymbiont of Riftia pachyptila (vent Ph05) | reverse complement strand
TAGACAATGGCTAACCAGAGAATTCGCATCCGCCTGAAGGCTTTCGATCATCGACTGATCGATCAATCGGCCCGTGAGATCGTTGAGACTGCCAAGCGCACTGGCGCGCAGGTACTCGGCCCGATTCCGCTGCCGACTAAGAAAGAGCGGTTTACCGTACTGATCTCCCCGCACGTCAATAAGGACGCACGCGACCAGTATGAAATTCGTACCCACAAACGTCTGATGGATATTGTCGACCCAACTGACAAGACCGTTGATGCGCTGATGAAGCTCGATCTGGCCGCCGGCGTGGACGTTCAGATCAAGCTGAACTGAGGTTAAGAACAATGGCTATTGGAGTTATTGGACGCAAGATCGGTATGACACGAGTCTTCACCGAAGAGGGTGCGTCAGTGCCGGTTACCGTGATCGAGGTCGCGCCGAATCGTGTCTCTCAGCTGAAAAGCGAGGACACAGATGGTTATCGTGCGATCCAGGTGACCACTGGTGCACGCAAGGCTTCTCGCGTTAACAAGGCTGCCGCCGGTCACCTGGCGAAGGGCGGTATTGAGGCGGGGCGTGGTCTGTGGGAGTTCCGCCTGGAAGATGGTGAGGGCGAAGGCATCGAGGTCGGTGCCGAGATCAAGGCCGACCTCTTTGAGGTTGGGCAGAAGATCGACGTGCGTGGCCAGAGCAAGGGTAAAGGTTTTCAGGGTGGTGTGAAGCGCCACCACTTTCGTACCCAGGACGCCACTCATGGTAACTCGCTGTCGCATCGTGCGCCGGGTTCGATCGGTCAGTGCCAGACCCCAGGTCGTGTCTTCAAGGGTAAGAAGATGGCTGGTCACATGGGCGATGTTCAGCGTTGCCAGCAGAACCTGGAAGTGGTGCGGGTCGACACTGAGCGCAACCTGCTGTTGGTAAAGGGGGCAGTCCCTGGCGCTACTGGCGGTGATGTGATCGTGCTGCCTGCGATCAAGATGAAGAACAAAGGGTGAAACCGATGGATTTGAATGTACAAGGTGGAGATGCCATCCAGGTCTCCGACGCCGTGTTCGGTGCAGAGTACAAGCAAGGCCTGATCCATCAGGTCGTGACCGCCCATATGGCGGCTGCCCGTTCCGGCACCAAGGCGCAGAAAAGTCGTTCCGCGGTCAACGGTGGTGGCATCAAGCCCTGGCGTCAGAAAGGTACCGGTCGTGCCCGTTCCGGCACTAGCCGCAGCCCGATCTGGCGTAGTGGCGGCGTGACCTTTGCTGCGCAGCCACGTAGTTACGCGCAGAAGGTCAATCGTAAGATGTACCGGGGTGCGATTCGCTCGATTCTCTCCGAGTTGATCCGTCAGGAGCGGTTGGTCGCGGTGAAGGAGTTCAACGTCTCTGCGCCGAAGACCAAAGAGCTGGTCGGCAAGCTGAAAGAGATGGATCTGAGCGATGTGCTGGTTGTGACAAACAACCCGGATGAGAATCTCTATCTCGCAGCACGCAACCTCTATGGTGTCGATGTGCGCGATGTGCAGGAGATCGACCCGGTAAGCCTGATCGCCTACGAAAAGGTCTTGATGACCGAAGGCGCGGTTAAGCAGATTGAGGAGCGTTTGGCATGAATAACGAACGTCTGATGAAGGTACTGCTCAGCCCGCTTATTTCGGAGAAGAGCAGTATTGTCGCTGATGCAAACCGGCAGTTTACTTTTCGCGTTGTGAAAGATGCGACTAAGCAAGAGATTGCCGCTGCTGTGGAGAAGCTGTTCGATGTTGAGGTCGAGCGGGTGCAGGTAGTGAATGTAAAGGGCAAGAAGAAGCGCTTTGGTCAGATCCAGGGTCGCCGCTCTGATTGGAGAAAGGCCTACGTTCGCCTCAAAGAAGGCAATGATATCGATTTCGCCGGCGGTGCCTGAGCGAATCTAACGGGATTGGAATAATGGCTATCGTAAAGACAAACCCGACCTCTGCTGGCCGCCGTTTTGTGGTCAAGGTAGTGAATAAAGAGCTGCACAAGGGCGGCCCTTACGCACCGTTGGTCGCGAAGAAGACCAAGAGTGGTGGTCGCAACAATACTGGTCGTATCACTACCCGCCATCGCGGTGGTGGTCACAAACAGCGCTACCGCATCATCGATTTCAAGCGAAATCGTGAAGAGGCCGCAGTGGTAGAGCGTTTGGAATACGATCCAAACCGGACCGCGCACATTGCACTGATCCGCTATGAGGATGGTGAGCGTGCCTACATTATTGCGCCGAGCGGTCTGAAAGCTGGAGATGAAGTATGCTCCGGCAGTGATGCCGCAATCGCGGTGGGTAACTGCCTGCCGCTGCGCAATATGCCGCTGGGTTCTGTGGTGCACTGCATCGAGATGAAGCCTGGCAAAGGCGCCCAGATCGCACGTTCTGCGGGTGCATCGGTTCAGCTGGTCGCTCGTGAAGGTGACTACGCAACCCTGCGTCTGCGTTCCGGTGAGATGCGCAAGATTCCATCCGATTGCCGTGCAGTAATCGGTGAGGTCTCCAACTCGGAGCACAATCTGCGATCTCTCGGCAAGGCGGGCGCCACACGCTGGCGGGGCGTACGTCCCACCGTCCGTGGTGTCGCCATGAACCCGGTGGATCATCCACATGGTGGTGGTGAGGGTCGGACCTCGGGCGGGCGTCATCCGGTATCCCCTTGGGGTATGCCAACTAAGGGTTATAAAACCCGCACCAACAAGCGTACCGATAAGATGATCGTACGCCGCCGCAATCGTAAGTAACTTGAGTAGGGGTTAGAGTCGTGCCACGTTCAATCCGAAAAGGGCCGTTTATCGATCACCACCTGGCCAAGAAGGTGGAAGATGCGGTCGCGCAAAACAACAAGCGGCCCATTAAGACATGGTCTCGGCGCTCGATGATCCTGCCCGAAATGGTCGGTCTGACCATTGCGGTCTACAACGGTCGTCAGCATGTGCCGGTTCTCATCTCTGAGAACATGGTTGGCCATAAGCTCGGCGAGTTCGCGCTGACCCGCACCTATCGGGGTCATGCAGCGGACAGGAAGTCCAGGTAAGGGGGCGTAAGATGCAGGCATCAGCAAAATTGCGACATGCGCGCATGTCGGCCCAGAAGGCTCGGCTGGTCGCAGACCAGATTCGCGGTCTGCCGGTTGAACAGGCGTTGAATGTTCTCGCATTCAGCAAGAAGAAAGGCGCGGTTCTGGTAAAGAAGGTTCTTGAGTCGGCGATTGCCAATGCAGAGCACAACGAAGGTGCGGATATCGATGAGCTTAAGGTCTCAGCGATCAGCGTTGACGAGGGGCCGACTATGAAGCGAATCCGTGCTCGTGCAAAGGGGCGCGCAGCCCGTATCCTCAAGCGGACCAGTCACATCAATGTGACTGTCGCAGACAAGTAACAGGCAAGAGAGGCCGATATGGGTCAGAAAGTACATCCAACCGGTATCCGACTGGGTATCGTAAAAGACTGGACGTCGAAATGGTACGCAGATTCCAAGCACTATGCTGATCTGCTGAACAATGATCTCAGTGTCCGGGATTTTCTGAAGAAGCGCCTCTATCAGGCATCCGTAAGCCGGATTCAGATCGACCGCCCTGCAAAAAATGCACATATCACTGTGCATACGGCACGGCCCGGCCTTGTTATCGGCAAGAAGGGCGGCGACATTGATGCCTTGCGCAACGAGGTCTCCAAGATGATGGGGATCCCCGTGCACATTAGCATTGAGGAGATTCGCAAGCCTGAGCTGGATGCACAGCTTGTCGCAGAGGGCGTTGCTCAGCAGCTTGAGCGTCGTGTGATGTTTCGTCGGGCCATGAAGCGTTCGGTGCAGAATGCCATGCGCTTGGGAGCGCAGGGCATCAAGATCAATATCGGTGGTCGTCTGAACGGTGCTGAGATTGCCCGTAGCGAGTGGTACCGTGAAGGTCGTGTGCCGCTGCACACTTTGCGTGCCGATATCGATTACGGTTTTGCCGAGGCCAACACCACTTATGGCATCATCGGCGTAAAAGTTTGGATTTTTAAGGGTGAAGTCTTTGCTGATGGAGAGGTGGCGCAAGCAGAGCCTAAGACCAAATCCGCAGGAAAGAGGTCGTAAGAAATGCTACAACCAAAACGTACCAAATTCCGAAAGCAGCACAAGGGTCGCAACCGCGGCCTTGCCAACACAGGTAACAGTGTCTCGTTTGGCGAGTTTGGCTTGAAATCCACTGGGCGTGGCCGTATTACTGCTCGCCAGATTGAGGCAGCCCGACGCACAATTACCCGCCATGTGAAACGTGGTGGACAGCTGTGGATTCGGGTTTTTCCTGATAAGCCTATTACCAAAAAACCTCTCGAGGTACGTCAGGGTAAAGGTAAGGGTAATGTGGAGTACTGGGTTGCTCAGATTCAGCCGGGGCGCATGCTCTACGAGATCGAAGGTGTCTCGGAAGAGCTGGCTCGTGAGGCATTTGCGCTGGCATCTGCGAAGCTGCCTGTGTCCACCACTTTCGTAAAACGGACGGTGATGTGATGAAGGCAAGTGAACTGCGAGGAAAGGGTTCCGAAGAGTTGCAGTCAACTCTTGAGGAACTGCTGAAAGAGCAATTCAATCTGCGCATGCAGAAGGGAACCGGGCAGCTTTCGCGTCCCTCCCGCATGAATGCGGTCCGCAAGGAGATCGCACGAATTAAAACGGTAATGAACGAGCAGAAGGCAGGCAGCGCATCATGAGCGAACAAGAAGCCAGCAACCGCACCTTGGTCGGGCAAGTGGTCAGCAGCGGGATGGATAAGTCCATCACTGTCGTTGTTGAGCGTCGAGTGAAACACCCGATCTACGGTAAGTTCGTGCGCCGTTCCACTAAGGTGCATGCGCATGATGAGAGTAACGAGTGCAACTCCGGTGATACTGTGATGGTGGAGCAATGTCGTCCGCTGTCGAAGACCAAGCGTTGGCGCCTGGTGAAGATCATCGAGCGTGCCAGCTGATCGGCTGCAATTTTTTGCCGAACGAATACAAAGCATAGGGCAGAAACATGATTCAGATGCAGACAAGCCTGAATGTTGCCGATAACAGCGGGGCCAAACGCGTCCAGTGCATCAAGGTACTGGGTGGCTCGCATCGCCGTTATGCGGGGATCGGTGACATCATCAAAGTAAGCGTTAAGGATGCAATTCCACGCGGTAAGGTTAAAAAGGGCGACGTTTACAACGCCGTCGTGGTGCGCACCAAAAAGGGTGTTCGTCGTCCGGATGGTTCAATCATCCGCTTTGATACCAACGCGGCTGTATTACTTAACAACCAGTATCAGCCAATCGGTACACGTATCTTTGGCCCTGTTACCCGTGAATTGCGAAGTGAGCGTTTTATGAAGATCATTTCGCTCGCTCCCGAGGTGCTGTGAGGCGATAACAATGGCTAGCAAGATCAAAAAGGGCGACGAGGTCATCGTTGTTACCGGAAAAGACAAGGGCAAGCGCGGAACTGTGATCCGCATGCTCGATCGGGATCGTGTTGTTGTAGAGAACATCAACATGGTTAAAAAGCACACTAAGCCGAATCCAGCGAAAGGAGAGCCTGGCGGTATTCTCGATAAAGAGATGCCCCTGCATATCTCCAATGTCGCGCTCTACAATCCGGAAACCGGCAAGGGTGACCGGGTTGGGTTCAAGACCCTGGATGATGGCCGCAAGGTGCGGGTGTTCAAGTCCAACAACGAAGTTGTGGATATCTGAGGCGTAACTGGCGATGTCAAGATTACAGCAACATTACAGCGACGCTGTTGTCCAGCAGTTGATGGACAAGTTCAAATACAACAGTGTCATGCAGGTTCCGCGCATTACCAAGATCACCCTGAACATGGGTGTCGGTGAGGCGATTGGTGATAAAAAGGTTCTCGAGTTTGCCGTGGGTGATATGGAAAAGATCGCTGGCCAGAAGGCGATCATTACTCACGCGCGTAAGTCGATTGCTGGCTTCAAAGTTCGTGAAGGCTGGCCCATCGGCTGCAAGGTGACTCTGCGGCGTGAGCGTATGTATGAGTTTCTCGACCGACTGATCAGCATTGCGATTCCACGTATTCGTGACTTCCGCGGGCTGAGTGCCAAGTCTTTTGACGGTCGTGGTAACTACAGCATGGGCGTAAAGGAACAGATCATCTTCCCTGAGATCGACTACGACAAGGTTGATACCCTGCGTGGCTTGGATGTCACTATCACAACAACAGCGCGCACTGATGAAGAGGGGCGTGCCTTGTTGGAAGCGTTTAAATTTCCGTTTAAGAACTGAGTACGGATATGGCAAAGAAGAGCATGATCGCACGCGAAAATAAGCGTGCACGTACGGTAGCAAAGTATGCCGCCAAGCGAGCTGCGCTGAAGAAGATCATCGATGATCCCAGTAGCAGCTATGAGCAGGTGGAAGAGGCAGTGGTCAAGCTGCAGAGGCTGCCACGTGACGCAAGCCCGAGTCGTCAGCACAACCGCTGCCGGGTAACTGGCCGTCCGCACGGCTACTATCGCAAGTTCGGTCTGGCTCGCAACAAACTTCGTGAAGCGGCTATGCGTGGCGATGTGCCTGGGCTTGTAAAAGCAAGCTGGTAAGTATAGACTGCGCGTCTTTATTTGCGGGCCCATCTAGGGCCCGTTAACTGTTTTGCACGCGGGTATCGCGCCCTAAAGGCGGGCTGACCCGAGGAGCACAAAATGAGTATGTCAGATCCCATCGCGGATATGCTTACGCGTATCCGTAATGGTCAAGCAGCGAACAAATCTGATGTTAAGCTGCCCGCCTCCAAGATGAAGTTGGCGATCGCCAATCTCCTCCAGGATGAAGGTTTCATCCAGAATGCCAGAGTCGAAGAGAACGACGGCAAGCCCCAGTTAGTGCTTGAGTTGCGCTACTTTGAGGGCCGTCCGGTTATTGATCTTATCAAACGTGTCAGTCGTCCGGGCCTTCGAGTTTACAAGGGGCGCGGCGAGTTGCCGAATGTTCGTGGTGGCTTGGGCATTGCAATCATCTCCACATCGAAAGGCATTATGACCGATCGTGCGGCCCGGGCTTCTGGGCAGGGCGGTGAAGTGATTGCCTTTGTTGCCTAGCGGAGGATTGGAAAATGTCTCGAATTGCAAAGAGTCCGATTGCTATTCCGTCTGGTGTGGAGCTGAAAGTTGCGGATCAGGTTGTTTCGGTGAAAGGCGCAAAAGGCGCTCTGGAGCTGACAGTGCACGATCTGGTTGCGATCTCCCAGGAAGATAGTGAGCTGCGGGTGTCGCCGAAGGTAGAAGATAAAGACTCATGGGCAATGGCCGGAACCATGCGGGCGTTGCTTAACAATATGGTGGTTGGGGTGAGTCAGGGCTTCGAGCGTAAGCTAGAGCTGGTTGGTGTGGGTTATCGTGCCCAGGCCAAAGGCAAAAGCCTGAATCTCAGTCTCGGTTTCTCACACCCCATCGACTATTCCTTGCCTGATGGGGTGGATGCTGCAACTCCTTCTCCAACTGAAATCATCCTTACTGGATTTGATAAGCAGCGAGTTGGGCAGGTAGCTGCGGAGATTCGTGCTTTTCGTCCGCCAGAGCCCTACAAGGGTAAGGGCGTTCGTTATTCGGATGAGCTCGTGGTTCGTAAAGAAGCCAAGAAGAAATAGTAGGGTAGATCGATGGACAAGAAACAAGCACGTATTCGACGTGGTCGCCGCACTCGCGCGAAAATTCGCGAACTGGGTGTTCATCGCCTCACAATCCACCGGACACCTCGTCACATGTATGCACAGGTGATCGCGCCGAGTGGTGGTGAGACCCTGGCGAGCGCTTCGACCCTGGACAAAGTGGTTGCTGAGCAGATTGATGGGGCGACCAGTAATACAAATGCGGCCGCCGTCGTCGGAAAGCTCATTGCCGAGCGAGCTAGAGCGGCTGGCATTGATCAGGTTGCTTTTGATCGTTCCGGTTTTCGCTACCACGGTCGGGTCAAGGCGCTGGCCGATGCGGCACGCGAAGCTGGCCTGAAGATTTAACGGAGCTGAAAGATGGCAAATTTCAATACAAAGCCTGAGAGTGATGAGCTCCTCGAAAAGCTGATCAACGTCAATCGTGTTGCCAAGGTGGTAAAGGGTGGGCGTCAGTTCGGTTTCTCCGCGCTGACTGTTGTCGGCGATGGTCAGGGTCGCGTCGGTTTTGGTACCGGCAAGGCTCGCGAGGTTCCGATTGCGATTCAGAAGGCGATGGAATCGGCACGCAAAAACATGGTCAAGGTCAGGCTTAGTGGCGATACGCTTCAGTATCCGCTGGTTGGGCGTCATGGCGCTGCCAATGTCTTCATGAAGCCCGCTTCTGAAGGTACTGGCATCATCGCCGGTGGCGCGATGCGTGCGGTTTTTGAGGTGCTTGGTGTTCACAATGTGCTGGCCAAGTGTATTGGCACCAACAATCCGATCAACGTAGTGCGTGCAACCATCAATGGTCTGGCCGATATGACGGATGCTGAATCTGTGGCGGCCAAGCGTGGCAAGAAAGTTGAAGAGATTCTGGGGTAAGTCATGTCAGATAAGAAGATGATGCGCGTTACCTTGGTGCGGAGCATGAATGGGCGTCTTGCTAGCCACCAGGCCTGTGTGCGTGGTTTAGGCCTGCGTCGCATGCACCATACGGTAGAGGTCGAGGATACTCCCTGTACGCGTGGTATGGCGGGCAAGGTGTCTTACATGGTAAAGGTTGAGGAGTCCTGAGATGCGTCTCAACGATTTGCGCCCAGATAGTGGGCAAAAGCGTGACCGGAAGCGTGTGGGTCGTGGCATCGGCTGCGGTCTTGGTAAGACGTGTGGCCGCGGCCATAAGGGGCAGAAGTCCCGCTCCGGTGGGTTTCATAAGGTTGGTTTTGAGGGTGGTCAGATGCCGCTGCAACGGCGCCTGCCGAAGGTTGGTTTTCGTTCCCGTGTCGGCATGACTACCGCTGAGATTCGGCTGAGTGAACTGGCCAAGGTCGAGGGCGATGTCGTCACTCTCGAGTCTTTGGAAAAAGCGAATCTCATCAATCGTTCCGTTAAGCGGGTGAAGATTATTGCATCCGGCAATGTTGAGCGTCCCGTGACCATTGTTGGCATTAAGGCCACCAAAGGAGCCGCAGCGGCTATCGAGGCTGCAGGCGGAAAGATCGAGGCGTAAATGTCAAAGCAAGGATCGGCAATGTTAAACTCGCTTGGCGGTATGGGGCGACTGACCGAATTGCGTCAGCGGCTGCTTTTCGTTGCCGGTGCGTTGCTGGTATTTAGGATCGGCACCTTTATTCCGGTGCCTGGTGTGAATCCGGTTGCACTTGCTGCCCTGTTTGAGCAGGCGCAGGGTTCGATCCTCGACATGTTTAATATGTTCTCGGGTGGTGCGCTTGAGCGCGCCAGTCTGTTTGCGCTTGGCATCATGCCGTACATCTCTGCCTCTATCATCATGCAGTTGATGACCTCGGTGCTTCCAAAACTGGAGCAATTGAAAAAAGAGGGTGAGGCGGGCCGCCGTAAGATCACGCAGTACACGCGCTATGGAACAGTTGTGCTTGCTAGCTTTCAGGCGGTTGGTATTTCGATCGCACTGCAGAGTCAGTCGATTGGTGGTCAGTCGGTGGTGGCCCAACAGGGTGTGGGTTTTGTCGTTACGGCGGCTGTCTCGCTTGTGACTGGAACCATGTTCCTGATGTGGCTTGGTGAGCAGATCACGGAGCGCGGAATTGGTAATGGCATCTCAATGATCATCTTTGCCGGTATCGTGGCCGGGTTGCCGTCCGCCATCGGTGGCACGCTTGAGTTGGCACGTACCGGTGAATTGAACGTTTTGACGATCCTGGTGTTATTCGCATTGGCAATTGCCGTCACCGGCTTCGTTGTGTTCGTCGAGCGAGGGCAACGAAGGATTACCGTCAACTATGCGAAACGACAGCAGGGACGGCGCCTGATGCAGGCGCAGAGTTCTCATCTGCCGCTTAAGCTGAATATGGCTGGCGTGATTCCGCCGATCTTTGCTTCAAGCATCATCCTGTTTCCAGCGACGCTTGGGCAGTGGTTCGGGAATTCCGAGGAGACGCGCTGGCTACAGGATATTTTTTCAAAGCTGTCGCCAGGTGAGCCGGTCTACGTGATGGCCTATGCAGCAGCGATTATTTTCTTCTGCTTCTTCTATACAGCGCTGGTCTTTAATTCAAAAGAGACGGCCGATAATCTGAAGCGCTCTGGTGCGTTTATCCCGGGCATCCGACCAGGCGAGCAGACTGCAAAATACATCGACGGCGTAATGTCCCGGCTGACCTTTGCTGGTGCAATCTACATTACTGCTGTTTGCTTGTTGCCGGAATTTTTAATCGTCGGATGGAATGTCCCATTCTATTTTGGCGGTACATCTCTGTTGATCATTGTTGTCGTAGTGATGGATTTTATGGCTCAGATTCAGGCCCATTTGATGTCGCATCAGTACGAGGGGTTGATGAAGAAGGCTAACCTCAAAGGCGGCAGAAAGAAGTGATCGATTGAGCTGAATCGGTTCAGTCAAGTTTTTTGGAGCAAAGATATGAAAGTTCGTGCATCAGTAAAAAAGATGTGTCGCAATTGCAAGATTGTTCGCCGCAACGGTGTAGTGCGTGTGATCTGTAAGGAAGGCCGGCACAAACAACGCCAAGGCTAAATCTGAGCCACGCGCAGCCATAAGGCTCTTGACTGGGTCTCATTAAATTGGCATAATTGC
Source organism: endosymbiont of Riftia pachyptila (vent Ph05) (assembly GCF_000224455.1). NCBI lineage: Bacteria > Pseudomonadati > Pseudomonadota > Gammaproteobacteria > endosymbiont of Riftia pachyptila. The sequence goes on along the minus strand of NZ_AFOC01000031.1, from coordinate 24,343 downwards.
GCGTTTCCGCCAAACGAAATTTGCTTGAGAAAAGCAGGAGACGAGAAAAATGGCTCGAATCGCAGGAGTCAATATACCTGATCGCAAGCACGCGATAATCGCGCTGACTTCAATTTATGGCGTTGGCCGTACTCGCGCAGCTGGTATTTGTGAAGCAACGGGTATTGCGCCCAGCACAAAGATCCTCGAGTTGAGCGAGGCTCAGTTGGAGGCGATTCGTTCTGAAGTCGCAAAATTCACAGTCGAGGGTGATCTTCGTCGTGAAGTCTCAATGAACATCAAGCGTCTGATGGACTTAGGCTGTAATCGCGGCATCCGTCACCGCCGTGGTCTGCCGTTGCGTGGTCAGCGTACCAAGACAAATGCACGCACCCGTAAGGGGCCGCGTCGTCCGATCAAACGATAAGTCGATTTAGAACTCGCAGGAACAGATGATGGCAAAAGCAAGCGGCCGTTCCCGAAAGAAAGTCAAGAAGACAGTGAGCGATGGCGTAGCGCACGTTCACGCTTCGTTCAATAATACAATCATCACGATTACCGATCGTCAGGGCAATGCACTGGCATGGGCAACTGCTGGTGGATCAGGCTTTCGCGGGTCCCGAAAGAGCACCCCTTTTGCTGCTCAGGTGGCGGCTGATCGGGTTGGTCAGATGGTCAAAGAGTATGGTGTTAAAAACCTTGATGTAAACGTGAAAGGCCCCGGTCCGGGACGCGAGTCTGCGGTACGTGCGCTTAATAATGCAGGGTTCAAGATCACCAGCATCTCTGATGTGACCCCCATCCCTCACAATGGTTGCCGTCCACCGAAGAAGCGTCGGGTCTGAGCACTGGAGTCTAAACATGGCAAGGTATATCGGTCCAAAATGTAAGCTGAGTCGTCGCGAGGGAACTGACCTATTCCTCAAAAGTCGCATGCGCTCTCTCGACTCCAAGTGCAACATGGAGAAGGTCCCTGGGCAGTCAGGTGATCGTCGTCGCCGTATCTCCGATTATGGGCTTCAGCTCCGCGAGAAGCAGAAAGTTCGTCGTATCTACGGCGTGATGGAGAATCAGTTTCGCAACTACTATAAGGCTGCGGCGCAGGCTAAAGGTGCGACTGGCGAAAACCTCCTGCAGGCGCTTGAGACCCGTCTCGACAATGTCGTTTACCGGATGGGTTTTGGCTCAACTCGTGCTGAAGCGCGTCAGCTCGTTAGTCATAAGGCGATTGAAGTCAACGGCAGTGTCGTTAACGTTGCATCTTACAAGATCAAGGCTGAGGACGAGGTCAGCATTCGCGAGAAAGCCAAGAAGCAAGTCCGCATACAGGGTGCCTTGTCATTGGCAGAGCAATATGGGTTTGTGGATTGGGTTGAGGTTGATCCCAAGGCGATGAAGGGCGTTTTTAAGCGTGTGCCGGATCGGGCTGACCTTCCCGCAGAGATTAATGAACAACTCGTTGTCGAGTTGTACTCGAAGTAAGCCCAATCGAGAGGTTTATTCATGGTAGATAACGTTATGGAGTTCCTGAAGCCACGCATAGTGAATGTGCAGGCGCTCAGTGAAACTCACGCAAAAGTTATCCTGGAACCGCTTGAGCGAGGCTTTGGGCACACGCTCGGGAATGCCTTGCGTCGTATCTTGCTCTCCTCTATGCCAGGCAGTGCGATTACTGAGGTGGAGATTCAGGACGTCCTGCATGAATACACCGCGATAGAGGGTGTTCAGGAGGATGTGCTGGAGATCCTGCTCAATCTGAAGCAGGTTGCATTGGTGATGCACTCCCGGGACGAAGCGGTCTTGCGGCTGCAGAAGAAGGGACCAGGAGTTGTCAGTGCTGGGGATATTACCCTTGATCATGACATTGAGATCGCAAACCCGGATCTGCATATTGCTACTCTTACCAAGAGTGGCGAGATCAATATGACTCTCACGGTCAAGCGTGGGCGCGGTTATCAGCCGTCGACTGCTCGACAGAGTTCGGCGGGTGAAGATCGACCGATCGGTATGTTGCAGCTTGACGCGTCGTTTAGTCCAGTGAGACGTGTGGCTTATTCGATCGAATCTGCGCGTGTTGAGCAGCGCACCAATATGGATCGTCTGGTTATCGAATTGCAGACCGATGGCACTATTGATCCGGAAGAAGCGATCCGACGCTCGGCAGGCATTCTCAGAGATCAGCTCTCTGTCTTTGTTGATCTTGAGGCGGAGGCAGCTGAAGCGACTGCTGAACCGGAAGAGCCGATGATCGATCCGATCTTGTTGCGTCCGGTTGATGATCTGGAGCTGACGGTTCGTTCTGCAAACTGTCTGAAGGCCGAGAACATTTTTCTTATCGGTGATCTGATTCAGCGCACCGAGGTTGAGTTGCTCAAGACCCCGAATCTGGGCAAGAAGTCACTCACCGAGATCAAGGATGTGCTGGCCCGCAGGGGCCTCTCTCTTGGCATGCGCTTGGAGCATTGGCCACCCGAGAGCATTGATGAGCATTTCGCTCACTGATCTACCTATTTGTTAAACGAAGAATTGAAGGAAGTCGATCCATGCGTCATCGCAAATCAGGGCGGCAACTGAACCGAAACAGCAGCCATCGCAAGGCGATGTTCCGCAATATGGCAGTGTCGCTGATCAACCATGAGCTGATTAAGACAACTTTGCCGAAGGCGAAAGAGCTTCGCCGCGTGGCAGAACCGCTGATCACCATGTCAAAAACCGACTCTGTTGCGAAGCGTCGTCTCGCATTCTCACGACTGCGTGATGATGCGGCTGTTGGCAAGCTGTTTGCCGAGCTGGGGCCGCGTTACAAGGAGCGCGCAGGTGGCTATCTGCGCATCCTAAAATGCGGCTATCGTAGCGGAGATAAGGCGCCTATGGCCTATGTCGAGCTGGTCGATCGTCCTGAGGTGGATGAGGCTGAAGAGATGGAAGCGACTGAAGAGTAAAGTCTTCGCTAAGTTTTGCTCCTGCTCCAGCCAAGAGCCGCTTTAGTATCCCGGCTGCTGATAAAGCCCTCACCGTTTGGTGGGGGCTTTGTTTTTATGGGTATGCTAAAAAACTGCCAACCTAGCAGCTGAAGATGGAGAGGGAGATCTTGAGCGAACTGCTTCCTGTGCATCACCGAGTGGGTAGCCTCGGAATGAATCTGGACGAAGCAGATTGGGATGGAGAATTCATCGATTTAATGCGCTGATCACAGGGTCGCTCAATGACTCCTGTCGCGGCGACACTCGCATATCCTTGTGCGGTGTAATTGCAGGCTATTGTGAGCGACTGCAAGGATGCGCCCAGAAGGAAGGGCCCTTGGGGTGCAGGAGGTATGGACCCAAGGGTGGGGCAGACGGCGGGAACAGTCTGTCAATAGTAACGCAGGAGCGGTTGCTGAGATTGGCAAAACTTTTGTTCCAGCGCACGCTCCTCGCCTACATGGATGAATACGACGACAAAGCGGTGGATTCTGGACCTAAGGTGTGAGTCCACGATTCGTTCAGACTCCCTGGGTAAGATTAATCAATGTGCGATTTATCCTGTGCTTTGAGCCGCTGATTGAGATGTTTTATGACCCATGTTGTGATGGGGTATATCGATACGTAAAGATGGTCAGGCACGCTGAGGCCATCAAGCTATCGAGATGATGTTTATGCGGGTCTGATAGACTACCAGGGAGGGTTGTGGATGTTGTAACGTCGTTTGCGACCAACGGGAATGTGCCTCTCAGAGTTACTTGGTGGCGCTTCAGTATTCAGGTTGGCGTCAGAAAGGTTCCGGTTTTTTCGCTCCAGAGAGACCCGCAACATAAGAAAGATCATCACCCACATGCTGACCTGACTGATCATTGGGTAGAAAGACTGACCAGCAACAGCGCCAAACAGCTGGCTGACTGTAAACGCCAGGCTGCCGCCGCCTATTGCCATATTGAAGGAGTCTGTCTTGTCCCTGAACAGGGTGAGACTTTTTATCACGATAATCAGAAAGAAGATAAAGATGGGGATCGAGAATAGCAGGCCGTTATCGAGGGTCAGCTCAAGATAGGCGTTGTGTGGGTGAGGGAATGACTCGTGATAGGAATTCCAGAGGAAGGGTGCAATACCGCTGCGGATCATGGCGTGTCGTCCATGTCCCCAGATCGGCTGCTCGGCGATCTTTTCGATGACAAAGGGCCAGATCTCGGTGCGACCGGAGGTGACCGTATAGAGGTCCATGTCGTCCGCTTTAACTGGTCCGCCGCTGTCGAGTTCAGCGTTGCGGTTATCCGCGGTATCCTGGGTGAAGCCCTCTGTGAAGCGTTCGGTCACCGACGGAATAGTGACGGCAATGGTCATAACCACCAGCGGCGTGATGAAAAAGAATTTGCGCCAGCGGTACCAGGCCAGAATGAATGCCACCCCCATCCAGCTACCCATGCCGATGCGGCTGCCGGTCAGTGCGATAGCAAGTGCGCAAGCCATGCTGGAGAGCACCAGAAATGTCTTGTTGAGTGAGCTTTTAGAGAGCTGGATCAAGGCGAAAAAGGCCCAAGCAGCACCGGAGAGCAGCACAGCTACATCACTGCGAAAGTAACCGATCTCACGGTCAATGACGCGCACGGCGCGCTTCTGCAGTAGATCACCATCGACGAGGGTGCTTACCGGCATCCAGCGGATTACCTGCAAGGCAAGCAATAGATTCATTATCAGAACGGATGCGAGCGCCCACTGCATGCGGGTCTTGTCGTTGGTGCCATAGTAAAACATTATGCCTGGAGCGACATATTTGAGTACATTGATGATGTCATCGATAAATAGGCTCTGCCCAGTGAAAAAGTCGCGGCGGCCAACCAGTAAAGAATATTCGTTGAGGATGGCGGAATCCCCGGCGCCCCTCAGATAAGAGGCGACGATGATGGCCAGGTACCAGACTAGATAGAAACGGATCGATATGGGAAGTTTAGGGGCCTTCCATTCCCTGGCGCGGGCGGAAAACCAGGCGAGAAAGGTCGATGCGAAGAGCAGATTCCAGGGGTTGAGGCCGGGGATGCCAGCCACGGCCTTTGGCATGTCCGGACGCTCGACAAAGGCCATCAGTACAACCAGAAAACAGAGGGTCTTGAACCAGTCGCGCCAAGCGTAGACGCTGAAAAAAGCGACAATCATCCAGATTAGGGCTACACGCATCGGCTTTCGACTCTTGTTGGTGAAGGCTAGATCAAAGCGGACTCCAGTCCAGCATTGTCAGGCTAAGCGCTTGAAATTTGAAGCCCGAGATTCCCCTAATTACTAGGGGTGTCACAAATAGCTGGCAAGAAACTTCCCAGTATAGGAATCGGGGTGGGCGGCGACGGTTTCTGGGGTGCCCTCTACCAGAATCTCGCCCCCTCGGTTACCACCCTCCGGGCCCAGGTCGATGATCCAGTCAGCTGTCTTGATGACGTCGAGATTGTGCTCGATCACCACCACCGTATTGCCGTGGTCACGCAGCCGGTGCAGCACCGCAAGCAGATGATTCACGTCGTGGAAGTGCAGCCCGGTGGTCGGTTCATCGAGGATGTAGAGAGTGTTGCCGGTATCGCGCTTGGAGAGTTCCCGGGAGAGCTTGACTCGCTGCGCCTCGCCGCCGGAGAGGGTGGTAGCGTTTTGCCCGAGGGAGATATAGGAGAGCCCCACATCCATCAGGGTCTGTAGCTTGCGTTTGATCACTGGCACCGCATCGAAAAAGGCCAGCCCCTCCTCCACCGTCATCGCCAGTACCTCGTCAATCGACTTGCCCTTGTACTTCACCTCCAGGGTCTCGCGGTTGTAACGCTTGCCCTTGCAGACATCGCACTGCACATAGACGTCGGGCAGAAAGTGCATCTCCACCTTGATCACGCCATCGCCACGGCAGGCCTCGCACCGGCCGCCCTTGACGTTGAAGGAGAAGCGCCCCGGGGTGTAGCCGCGGGTGCGGGACTCCTGGGTGCCGGCAAACAGTTCGCGGATCGGCGTGAACAGCCCGGTATAGGTGGCCGGGTTGGAGCGCGGTGTGCGACCGATCGGGCTCTGGTCGATATCGACCACCTTGTCGAAGTGCTCCAGCCCTTCGATCGACTCATAGGCTGCCGGTGAGCTATTGGCGCCATTCAGTTCGGCGGCGCAGATAGGGTAGAGGGTGTCGTTGATCAGGGTCGACTTGCCGGATCCTGAAACGCCGGTAACACAACAGAAGGTGCCAACCGGAATGCTGAGCGTCACCTGCTTCAGGTTGTGGCCGCAGGCCCCGGTTACCTGCAGAAACTCGCCGTCACGTCCGGCATAGCGTTCGGTGGGAACGGCGATGCTGCGCTGACCGGAGAGATATTGGCCGGTGAGCGAGTGCTCGACTGCGGTGATCTCTTCGGCGGTACCCTGGGCGATGATCTGGCCGCCATGCTCGCCGGCGCCGGGGCCGATGTCGACCACATGGTCAGCGCTGCGGATCGCATCCTCATCATGCTCCACCACGATCACCGTATTGCCCAGATCTCGCAGATAGGTGAGGGTGTTGAGCAGTCGCGCGTTGTCCCGCTGATGCAGCCCGATGGAGGGCTCATCCAGCACGTACATGACGCCGACCAGGCCGGCGCCGATCTGGCTTGCCAGGCGGATGCGCTGCGCCTCGCCGCCGGAGAGGGTTTCGGCGCTGCGGTCGAGGGTGAGGTAGTCGAGCCCGACATTGACCAGAAAGCTGAGACGCTGATCGATCTCCTTGACGATTTTGTCCGCGATCTTGCCGCGTTTGCCGGGCAGCGCTAGCTGCTGAAAAAAACTCAGCGCCTGGCCGATCGGCATTGCGCTGATCTCAGGCAGGGTGTTGTGCGCGACAAACACATGGCGTGCCGCCTGGTTGAGGCGGGTGCCTTTGCACTCCGGGCAGGGCTGGCTGGAGATGTAGTGCGCCAGCTCCTCGCGGACTGCATTCGAATCGGTCTCCCGATAGCGGCGCGACATGTTGTGGATGATCCCCTCAAAGGGGTGTGTCTTGCGGGTCGAACGCCCGCGCTCATTAAAGTAGCTGAACTCGATCGACTCGTTGCCACTGCCGTAGAGGATCTTTTTCTGCACCGGCCGCGGCAGCTCCTGCCACGGCGTTTCGGGATCGAATGCGTAGTGTCTGCCCAGCGAGCTGATCATTTGATAGTAGTAGGTATTGCGCCGGTCCCAGCTGCGCACCGCGCCGCCGGCCAGTGACAGCTCGGGGTGCGCGACTACCTTGTCTGGGTCGAAAAACTGCTCCACGCCGAGCCCGTCGCAGGTGGGGCAGGCCCCCACCGGATTGTTGAAGGAGAACAGCCGGGGTTCCAGCTCGCTTAGGCTATAACCGCACTGCGGGCAGGCAAAGCGGGAGGAGAAGATAAGCTCCTCGCCGCCGCCATCCAGCGCTGCGACCCGTACCAGGCCGCCAGCGAGATTGAGCGCGGTCTCGAAGGACTCGGCCAGACGGCTCTGCAGATCGGGGCGTACCTTGAAACGGTCGACCACCACCTCGATGTTGTGTTTTTTGTGCAGCTCAAGCTCGGGGGCCTCATCCAGCTCGAACAGTTCGCCGTCGATGCGGGCGCGGATAAACCCCTGGGCATGCATCTCGGTGAGCAGTTTATGGTGCTCGCCCTTGCGCTCCGAGATCACCGGCGCCAGCAGCATTAGCCGGCTCCCCTCGGGCAGCGCCAGCACCAGATCGACCATCTGACTGATGGTCTGGGCCTCCAGCGGAGTGTCGTGCTCCGGGCAGCGTGGCGTGCCGGCGCGGGCGAATAGCAGCCGCAGGTAGTCGTGGATCTCGGTGATGGTGCCGACGGTGGAACGCGGGTTGTGGGAGGTGGTCTTCTGCTCGATGGAGATCGCCGGTGAGAGCCCCTCGATGTGGTCCACATCGGGCTTCTCCATCAGTGAAAGAAACTGCCGGGCATAGGCGGAGAGCGATTCCACGTAGCGTCGCTGCCCCTCCGCATAGATGGTGTCGAAAGCCAGCGAGGATTTGCCGGAGCCGGAGAGCCCGGTGATCACGATCAGCTTGTTGCGCGGCAGGGTCAGGTCGATATTCTTCAGGTTGTGGGTCCGCGCGCCGCGGATTTGGATGGTATCCATAGCTCTCTGGTTAGGCTTCCGGTCGATCTGGGAGGCGGCGCGCGGCGCCTATTACCCCCGATTCCAGCCGGTCTTTTGCAACAACGATTCAGGCGAACCTGCTACTATACGCGCTCTTTATTTGTAGAGGCAAAGCGGATCTGAGATGGCAAAGAGTAGCGGAGAGGGGCAGGGCCTAAACCCTCTGGAGCGGCGCGCCGCGTTTTCTCTGGCGGGGATTTTCTCGCTGCGCATGATGGGACTTTTTCTGATCCTACCAGTGTTCGCCCTCTATGCGGAGGGCGTGGCTGGAGTGACGCCGATGCTGGTGGGAGCGGCGATCGGCGTCTACGGTCTGACCCAGGCAGTGCTGCAGATCCCCTTCGGTATGCTCTCCGATCGCATCGGCCGCAAACCGGTGATCATTGCCGGCTTGTTGATCTTTGCCTGCGGCAGTGCGGTGGCGGCCTCCGCTGACACTATCTGGGGGATCATTGCCGGTCGCGCGTTGCAGGGTAGTGGTGCCATCGCTGCAGTGATTATGGCGCTGGCTGCGGATCTGAGCCGTGAGCAGCGCCGCCTGCGCATGATGGCGATCATCGGCATGAGCATCGGTGCCGCCTTTGCCGTTTCGCTGGTGCTGGGGCCGGTGCTGAACAGCTGGATCGGCGTGCCGGGGATCTTCGGGCTTACCTCGATACTGGCGTTGCTGGGCGTAGGCGTGGTGCTGTTTGTCGTGCCGACACCGCAGAAGAGCGAATTCCACCGCGATGCGGAGGCGGTGCCGGGGCAGTTCGGCAAGGTGCTGCGGGATCCCGAGCTGGTGCGACTGGACTTGGGGATCCTCATCCTGCACATGACACTAACGGCGCTGTTTCTGGCCTTTCCCCTGGCGCTGCGGGATTTGGGCATGGCCAGCGACTCCCATTGGCAAGTCTATTTGCCAGTGATGCTGGTGGCGATGGCAGCAATGGTGCCGTTTGTCATCATCGCCGAGAGTAAGCGCAAGATGCGGCCGGTCTTTATCGGTGCGGTGGCTGCGCTGGCCCTGGCCGGCCTGGCAATGGCATTGATGCGTGATCTGTTTGCCGGCTTGGTGCTGGCACTACTGCTGTTCTTTATCGCGTTCAACCTGCTGGAGGCGACACTGCCGTCGCTGGTAGCCAAGGTAGCGCCGGGAGAACGCAAGGGCACAGCCATGGGAGTCTACTCCAGCTCCCAGTTTACCGGCGCTTTCATCGGTGGCCTGCTGGGCGGCTGGGTCCACAGCCAGTATGGTGTCGAGGGAGTGTTTTTCTTTTGTGGTGGCATCTCGACGCTCTGGTTGCTGATCGCCTGGGGCATGTCGGATCCGAACTATCTGAGTAATTTCCTGTTGCCGGTGGGGGAACTGGAGGATGATGATGCCGCGCTGCTGGAGAAAGAGCTGAGCGGGGTGGCTGGGGTTGCGCAGGCGGTGGTGATCCCGGAAGACCGCATCGCCTATCTCAAGGTTGATCTTGCTCTGTTCGATGAGTCGGCCTTGGATGCATATTGCGCAGAGCAGGCGTAAACTCCCACGCTTGGCTGCCGGGATCCCGGCGATGGCAACAAAACTCAATTTATAGCTCACGCGAAGGCAGGGACGCTGCATTTGCGGGAGAGGATAGGGGGAAAGATGGCACGAGGTATAAACAAGGTAATTCTCATCGGTAATCTGGGGCGTGATCCTGAGACCCGCTATATGCCTTCCGGCGGCGCGGTGACCAATGTGACGGTTGCAACATCTGATTCATGGAAGGACAAAAACACGGGTGAGCAGCAGGAGCGCACGGAGTGGCACCGGGTGGTGTTCTTCAATCGCCTGGCGGAGATCGCTGCTGAGTACCTGAAGAAAGGCTCCAAGGTCTATGTCGAAGGGCGGCTGCAGACCCGTAAGTGGCAGGGCCAGGATGGGCAGGATCGCTACACCACTGAGATCGTCGGCAACGATATGCAGATGCTCGACAGCCGTGGTGGCAGCGCGGCATTCGACTCCGGCGCACCCGCCTCAAAGCCGGCAGCGGCGCCTCAGCCTTCGCCATCCATGCCCGACAACGACTTCGACGACGACATCCCCTTCTGATGCCGCTAGACTGAAGTGAGGCGATGTGAAACGGAATCCTGCGGGGTTCCGTTTTTTTGCGTTGGGGCGGACAGAACTAAAAAGCGCGCACGTCGGATGGCGTGCGCGCTCGCAACGAAGTTGGCGCTGGTCGGGCGCTCGATAGATATTGATCAGGGCCAGATGTAGCGCCGCGGCAGGCTGCTACTGCCGCCTCCGTTGCGTAAACTGGAAATTTTTTGTCCCCAAACGCACAGGGGCGGACCCAAAGGTCCGCCCCTGTCGCCGGCGCCCGAAGTGGTGCCGTTAACTCAAGCATTCACCAAGGTGATTACTTGGCCGGGGCTGCCGGAGCCTGAGGAGCAACGGGAGCGCCGTAAGGGGCAACCGGAGCACCGTAAGGGGCACCATAGGGAGCACCGTAGTAGGGGTAGCCGTAACCGTTGTAGCCGTTGTAACGGTTGTAGCCGTTACCGTAACCGTTGCCACGGGCGCTGCCGCTCATGTTGAAATTGAAAGAACCGTCGCCGGCGCCATCACCCATCCAGTTGTTGTCGTTCCAACCACTGTTGTTCCAAGGGCCACCCCACCAAGCGGAAGCGGAAGCGGAAGCAACGAGCAGAGCAGCAACGGAAGCAATCTTAACGATCTTTTTCATCTGTGTATCCTCAGTAGGTTGGTGATGAATCTCAAAACTAGTGAAAGCGGATACTACGTGCCTTCATAGGTGCAAAAGAATATTAGTAAATAATGAAATTGTCAAATATTTTTCCCGCGATAAGAATTTCCTTTCTAATTCATTCTCTATGGGGGAGGCGGTGCTTCAGACCGCAAGAGCAGAGCGTAACACCTCTTCTCTAGCCGGGACGCCCGTCGACACGTGGTCGCAACAGAATCGGCAGGTAGGTAATAGCGAACAGCAGGAAGCTGGTGGTCCAGAGCGTGCCTGACAGGGTGATCCACAGCGTGTAACTGGAGGGCACAATAGCCGGCATAAAAACCCGGATGATTGCGCCGAGATTGAGTAGCGCAAATGCCCAGATGGCGGTGCTCGGGGCAAGCAGTTCGCGGCCGGTATGGCCCAGCGAGACCCGTGCCATCATGCCGAGGGTCAGGACGCCAACCCCGCCTACGGTGAGGGCGTGCCGCGCCAGATTGCCAGGGAACAGACCAAGTGCGGCAAACGTCTCCAGCAGGAAACCGAGGATGATCCAGCCGAGGCCGCTAAACAGTACCGCCAGGATCGGTATCCGCCAGACTTGTAGATGGTGCCAGTCGCGCCAGCGCCAGGCCTGAGTGCCCGCCACCAACAGCGCACTCGCCGCCAACAGCAGTGGCTGGGGCCAGAGCAGGTTGAGCAGGATCCACAGGCCGGCTGAAGCGAATACGAATTGCTCGCGGCGCTGATTGTCGCGAGGCCGTGCCTCAGCGACCGCCTTCTCGGTGAAAAAGGGTAGTACTCGCCCACTCACCCAGATTAGTAACAGCAGCACGCTGTTGAGCATCAGATCTGTGCCACGGGTGATGCTGCCGGGTAGCCCCAGTAGCTCCATGTGGATCAGCAGGTCGGCCAGCAGCATTAGCCCGAGTAGTGGCAGAAACAGTCGATTGCGGCGATTCTGCGCCCGCATCAGCGGTTGGTAGAGGGCCCACATGAAGAGCGGCAGGAACAGCAGGTCGAGCCCAGCGATCACGGCTCCGGGTAGCCCCGGGATGAAGGGTGCGATGCGTGCGGCTAGCCACACCAGTGTGAGTGCCGCCAGTGGTCTCCCGGTGAGCGTATCGATGCCGGTCCAGTTGCGCACTGCAGTGAGCAGGAAGCCGGCGATCACTGCTCCACTGTAGCCGAATAACATCTCATGGCTGTGCCAGGTAATCGGGCCGTAGTAGGCGGAAGGGGGGAGGGTCCCCAGCCAAGTGGCGAGCCACAATGGCAGCAGAGTGATCGCAGCAAGCGCCGCCATCAGAAAAAAGGGCCGGAAGCCCAATGCGAACGGGACTATGCCATGCTGTGGTTCGTTGCGGGGGGGGCGTTCGCCCAGGGGGATCACTGCCATTTAACTATTCTCATCGCCAATCGGATTGGGAGCGCAAGCATAGGAGCCGGTATGCGCTGAGGCATTGACTCCCATCAAACAGACAGAGGCCAAGACCCGGTGGATTTCAGGGTTTGCCGCGGAATAGGTGGGGAATCACCTCTTCGTAGGTGCTGGCAAAGTGGACCTTCAGCCCCTTGCGGATATGCTCCGGCACCTCGTCGAAGTCGCTGCGGTTGTCGGCCGGCAGGATCAGCTCGCGGATCCCGGCACGGCGTGCCGCGATCACCTTCTCGCGGATTCCGCCCACCGGAAAGACCTGCCCGGTGAGGGTCAGCTCGCCGGTCATGGCGATGTGGCGCACTGGCCGACCACGCGCTAGCGAGAGCAGCGCGGAGGCCATGGTGATGCCGGCGGAGGGGCCGTCCTTGGGGGTCGCCCCGGCCGGCACATGCAGGTGGATGAATGCGGTCTTGAAGAAGTCGGGGGCGACGCCGAAGGCTTTTGCATGGCTGACCAGATAGCCATAGGCGATCTCCGCCGACTCGCGCATCACGTCGCCGAGCTGGCCGGTGAGCTTGAAACCGCGGTTGAACTCGTGGGTTCTGACCGCCTCCACACTGAGGGTGGTGCCGCCCATCGCGGTCCAGGCCAGACCGGTGACCACGCCGGCGCCGCTCAGGTTGCGCTCGTCGCGGAACAGCGGGCCGCCGAGGTACTCCGCCAGTTCGTCCGGCCCGATCTCGATCGGGCGTGGCGTGCCCTCGAGGATTTTCACCACCGACTTGCGCACGATCTTGCCGAGCTCTTTCTCTAGCCGGCGCACTCCGGCGTCGCGGGCGTAACCCTCGATGATGGCGCGGATCGCCGGGCTACCGAGCTTGATGTCACGGCGTTTCAAGCCGGCCCGCTCGAGTTGGCGCGGCAGCAGATATTTGCGGGCAATCTGCAGTTTCTCGCTGGTGATATAGCCGGAGAGCGAGATCAGCTCCATGCGATCGAGCAGCGGCCGCGGGATGGTGTCGAGCTGGTTGGCAGTGCAGATGAAGAGCACCTTGGAGAGGTCGAAGCGCAGATCCAGATAGTGGTCGAGAAAGTCGGAGTTTTGCTCCGGATCGAGCACTTCGAGCAGCGCCGAGGCGGGATCGCCCTGGTAGCTGGCGCCGACCTTGTCGATCTCGTCGAGCATGATCACCGGGTTCTCGGTGCCCACCTCCTTCATTGCCTGAATGAACTTGCCCGGCATCGCGCCGATGTAGGTGCGGCGATGGCCTTTGATCTCCGCCTCGTCGCGGATGCCGCCCACCGAGAAGCGGAAAAACTTGCGTCCCAGCGCCTCGGCGACGGAGTGGCCGATGGAGGTCTTGCCGACCCCGGGTGGACCTACCAGCAGGATGATCGAGCCGGCGATCTGCCCCTTCATGATGCCCAGCGCGAGGAACTCGAGGATGCGTTCCTTCACATCGCTGAGACCGTAGTGGTCCTTGTCGAGGGTCTTGCGGGCGAAGCCCAGATCGAGTTTGTCCTGAGAGTCGACGCCCCAGGGCAGCAGGCTGATCCAGTCGAGGTAGTTGCGGGTCACCGAATACTCCGGCGAGCCGGTCTCAAGCACCGCCAGTTTGTCCATCTCCTCTTCGACCCGGGCGGCGGCCTGCTCGGTCAGCTTCAGCTTCTCCAGTCGCTGCTGGAATTTCTCCAGCTCGGCGGTGCGGTCATCCTTCTCTATGCCCAGCTCCTGCTGGATCACCTTCAGCTGTTCGTGCAGGAAGAACTCGCGCTGCTGGGTCTGCATGCGCTCTTCGACGCTCTTGCGGATCTCCACCTGGGCCTTGGCAAGTTCCAGTTCCTGGTGTAGCAGCTCCAGTACCTTCTCCATGCGCGGCAATAGCTCGACGCTCTCGAGCACCTTCTGTAGCTGCAGCTTGTCGGAGGTGGTGAGGCTGGCGGCGAAGTCGGTCAGGTGGGAGGGGTCGTCCGGGCCGAAGCGTTCGAGAAACACCCGCAGCTCCTCGGCGTAGAGTGGGTTGAGTGGCAGCAGTTCTTTGATAGTGTTGATGATGGCGATGCCGTAGGCCTTGATCTCATCGTTGGGCTGTTTGCCTGGCTCCGGCAGGTAGTGCACCTGGACGCGAAACGGTGCCTCGCTGCTGAGAAAATTCTCGATGCGGAAGCGCTGCAGACACTCCACCAGGATCTGCAGCCGCCCCTCCGACTCCTGCACCCGGTGGATACGGCAGGCGGTGCCGACGGCGGAGAACTGATCTGGCGTGGTGACCTCGGCGTTGGCTGAGCGGGCCAGCACCACGCCGAGGATCTTCTGTTCGGTCTTGCCCACCGCCTGCATGGTCGAGGTCCAGTGGGCGGCCTCCATCAATAGCGGTACCACCTGGCCGGGAAAGAAGGGGCGGGTGGTGACCGGCAACAGGTGGATGGTGGCGGGGAGCAGCTCGTTGGGGCGGGCCAGGGGCTGCTCGTTTGCCAACTCGATATTGTCATCGGCGTTGCTGGGGGATTTAGGCATAGTGATTGCTGTGCTGCTGTGGCAGATGACGTCGGAGCTGAGCGTCATCTGCCGGTTTTGATTGATCAGAAGGTTGGTTGCATATCTTCAGGTGCGATATCCTCGAGGTGCTCGGCAAAGCTCCATTGATGACCCTCCAGATTCTCGGCAGTGTACATCCGGTCGCCCCAGAACATATCCATCGGTTCCGTGATCTTTTCTGCGCCGGCGGCCTTGGCCTGGACATAGTGGGCCTCCACGTCATCCACATAGATATAGAGGCTCTGGGTGACGCCGGCGAGCCCGGCCGGGCTGTAGCCTCCACGTTCCTGGTTGGCGGGGCCCAGCATAATGACGCCGTCCTGGTACTGCATCTCGGCATGGGCAATACTGCCGTCGGGGGCGGGCATCTCAAGACGTTTCTCAAAGCCAAACACCCGGGCGAGCCACTCCAGGGCGTCGCCGGGGTCATTGTAGAAGAGGTAGGGCGTCACTCTCGGCATTTGCTCTGGCGGATTGTTGGGCATCTCGCATCTCCCCACGATTATGTGGCTAACAGGTTATGTCAACGTCGCCACATTTCGAAGCGGCATCTGCAAATCTATTGGGGCGGGCGCTCTACTTTACAAGCGAGATTGGCAAGAGCCACGAAGGCTTCCAGTGAAAGTTGCTCTGGTCGGATGGTTGGGTCGACGCCGGCAGCTTCGATTTGCTCCGCCGTGAGCCAGTTGCGCAGGCTGTTGCGCAGGGTTTTGCGCCGCTGGGAGAAGGCCTGGGCGACTAGCTGGGCAAACAGGGCCTGGTCTTCGATCGCCAACGGCGGTTCACTGAATGGTTCGAGACGGACAAATGCGGAGTCGACCTTAGGTGGCGGATTGAAGGCGCCGGGACCGATCAGAAACAGGGGGGTGACACGACACTTTGCCTGCAGCATCACAGAAAGGCGGCCATAGGTCTTGGAGCCTGGCCCGGCAGCCATGCGTTCCACCACCTCCTTCTGCAGCATGAAGTGCATATCGCTGATCTGCGCCGCCTGGCTCAGCAGATGAAACAACAGCGGGGTGGAGATGTTGTAAGGCAGGTTGCCCACTACCCGCAATGGCCGCTCGGGGCTGGCCAGGGCAGTGAAGTCGAACTTCAACGCATCGGCGCTGTGGATCGTCAGCTCGCCCAGTGTCGCACAGCTGTCGGCCAGCGGGCCGATCAGATCTCGGTCCAGCTCCACCACCTGCAGCGTTCCGCAGCGCCGCAGCAATTCGCGGGTGATTGCGCCCTGGCCTGGGCCGATCTCCACCAGGTTGTCGTTTGGGCGTGGGGCAATCGCATCAATGATGCGCTGGATGATGCCTGGATCGTGCAGGAAGTTCTGGCCGAATCTTTTTCTAGCTTTGTGGGTCACTGGGGTACCTTTTTGCCGTTGTTGTTTTTGCTAGATAAACGATACCAGCAAATCTACCGACTTGAAGCTCAGCGTCACAATCATAGTCGGCCGAGACAATGGTGCCATAGTCAGCTCAGGCAGCCCTTCATGTGTGACGGTAGGCGTAGAGGAAGGGGGAGGCTAACTGTGGTGTGGTTGACCGATACGATGTGTGGCCGGGCAGCCGACATGTTTCAACTGCCGCTGCAGATTGCGCAGCCTCATGCCCAGGCTGCCAGCCAGCCGGGTTTCATTGAGTTCGCTGGCGGGTAGCAGTTCGATGATCCGTTCACCGTCCCGGACGTGGAGGCTCTGCGCATCGAACTGTTTTAGGTAGTCCTGAGCCTCCTGATCATCGACAGGCCGATGTCGTGTGGCGATGCAGGCTGTACCACTCCCGCCAGACTGAGGCCGAAGCAGGGATCGCCGCTCAGTTCGACTGCCAGCCTTCAGCCGTGCTGCATCAGGGCGACCGGGACATGACCGTTGGGGTCGGTATACTGCCCCGGTTGGCCCCCAGGTTGATGCAGAAAGTTGGATGGGCCTATGCCGTATGCAGTGAGGGCATCCACCAGCAGGTTGGCGGTGCTGAGCAGTGTGGTGTTGGGTGCGCACAGAAAGCTCATCGATTGTTACATCGGTAAAATATGACAAACAATGTCACGTTGAATCTTTCAGTGAATCGTTTCGAAAAAACTCAATGATTCAGGTTTGAATTATTCTGTTTCATGGCCCATTCAAGCAATTGCCAGCCAGGCATCGGTTTGGCAATGAAGTAGCCTTGCGCGACATCGCAGCCAAGGCTTGTCAGAAGGTCCCAGGTCGCCTGGTCCTCGATACCTTCACCAACCACCTTCATGCCCAGTTCGTGGCCCAGCAGGATGGTCATCTTGACGATGGCCAGTGCTTCCTTGTCGGCAGTGGCACGCATGACAAAGGATTTGTCGATTTTAATCTCAGAAAACGGGATGCGGTGTAGCTGCACCAGTGATGAATAACCGGTGCCGAAGTCATCGATCGAGAGTTTGACCTGCTTCATTCTTAGTCGGGTCAGGATGTCGAGGGATTTTATCAACTCCTGCATCAGGGTGGTTTCGGTGACCTCCAGGGTGATCTGGTCTGGTCCTAGGCCATACTGCCTGATCTTTTTATCCATCCATTCCGGTAGGTCGAGATCTTTGAAGTTACAGGGTGCCATGTTGATGGCAACGCGTGTCTTCAGGCCGGCGCGCAGCCACTCAGCGGCCTGTTTGAACGATTGCTGAAGCACCTCGGCAGCGAGTCTATCCATCAAGCCGGACTGTTCCGCCAGAGGGATGATGATATTCGGCCCGAGCAGTCCGCGGTCTGGATGGCGCCAGCGAATCAGGGCCTCGACTCCAATCAGTGAGTTGTTGGAAAACCTCAGTTGTGGCTGAAAAAAGGGCTCCAACTCGCCATTGTTGAGGGCCAGATGCAGTTCCTGTTCGGTGGGTAACTCCAGGAATTCGATTGCATCGAACGGTTTGTTTCGAGACGGGAATGCTATGGTGTTAAGCATCTCCTCCAGTTCCGTGTAGCGAATCGGCTTGGTCAAGGTACCGACGACATGCAGACCTTGCTCGGATGCTAGTTTCTGCGCTGAGTGAAGCACACCTGTGTCGTAGCCGCTGATCAGTATGATCGAGGCGTTTGCCCTCTGCTCGGCCATGATGCGCAGGAGTTCTACCCCGTCACGTCCGGGCATGATCAGATCCAGCACGATGACATCAAGGTCGTCCGAGTAGACCTGCTCGAAGCTGCCGGGCAGGTGAGCGGCAACCGCATCGTAGCCAACATCTAGGGCGACATCACGCACAAAGGCACCGATATCTGGTTCATCATCGATTACCAGCAATTTTCTCTTGTCAGCCATGGCCAAAGTCCCAGTGCCCCTTTCAGTCAATTGCCTTGCGCAACAGCGCCTCGACATCATCCAGACGAAAGGGTTTGGTGAGTGTGCCCAGCAGATTCAGTCCGTTTGCCTTGGCGATCTTGCCTGCGCCCCTGAGCAGGGTCTTATCGTATCCACTGACCATGATGATGGTGGCGGTGCACCCCCGATTGGCCAGCGCATTGATCAGTTCAAAGCCGTCGGTATCTGGCATGAACAGATCGATCACGATCACATCATGGCGGCATTCGGCTTCCGCATCCAGAAGCGCCTTTGCGCTGCTAGACACCTCCGACTCAAATCCTGCCATCTCGGCGATTTCTGCAATCATGGCAGCCATCTCCAATTCATCGTCAACGGCAATCAGACGTGGTTTGTCCATTATTATTCTCCATCCAGTACATCTTGAATCCGCTTTATCAGATCATCCCTGCTGTAGGGCTTTGAAAGCAGATTGGCGGCAAAATGTGCCTGACTATGTCTGGCTGCCACCTTCTTGGTAAAGCCCGATGTGAGCAAGATCTTGAGGTTGGGGTAAAGTTTATAGGCCTGTTCCGCCAGTTCGTAACCGTTCATACCGCCGGGCATCACCACATCACTGAACAGCAGGTTGATGTCGTCCTCGGATTCGAGGAGCGCAAGGGCTTCTGTAGCTCTGGTTGCGGTATGGACTTTGTACCCTGTCTCTTCCAGGTAGTCCCTGGCCAGATCGAGCAGGTTGTCTTCATCATCGACCACAAGGATAGTTCCGTGCCCTGGAGTGAGGCGGGTTTCCGATATTGACGTCTGAGGGATCATCTCGCTCTTTTCAATGCTTCGGGGCAGATAGATCCGGATGGTGGTGCCGATCCCAGGTTCCGAATAGGCCTTGACGTAACCGTTGGATCGTCGGGCAAATCCGTACACCATGCTCAGGCCCAGGCCGGTGCCTTTATCTGATGGTTTGGTGGTGAAGAAGGGTTCGAAGATCTGTTCGAGGATCTCCTTTGGAATGCCGCTACCGGTGTCGCTCACCGCCAGTTGTAGATAGTCGCCGGGAGTGATTGCTGGGTTTAACCCGGCATAGGTTTTGTCCAGTCTCTTGTTGGCGGTTTCGATGGTGAGTTTGCCACCCTGTGGCATGGCGTCCCGGGCGTTGAGGATCAGGTTCAGCAGGGCATCTTCGAGATCACCGGGATCGATGCGGGTCAGCCAAGGATGATCAGCCAGCTGGAGTTCTACCTCCACCTCTGGGGTCACTGAGCGAGCGATCAGGCTGTCCATGTCCCGTATCACCTGGTTGATGTTGGTGGGACGAGCCTCCTGAGCCTGCTTGCGTGAAAAGCCTAGCAGTTGCCGGGTCAGATCGGCGGCGCGCAGGGCGGCCTTCGATGCAGACTCCACCCGCTTGAGGGATTTGTCGTCTTCCGGCAGCAGGCGTTTGAGAAAGTCGAGATTGCCGATAATGATGCCGAGCAGATTATTGAAGTCGTGAGCGATGCCGCCAGTGAGCTGACCGATGGCGTCCATCTTCTGGGCACGGCGCAGGGCCTGCTCCGTTATTTTCTGCTCCGTCAGATCAGTCACAAATGCCACTGATGCCAAAACACCGCCTTTGTCTGTGTGTAAGGTGATGGCGTTGAAATGGGCCGGGATGTTGTGGCCATCTCTGTGACGCAGCTCAACCTCATAGTTGCGTCTGTCGGTTGTCTCTATCTTTGCTGCCTGCCCCCTGAAAATTTTCTGGTTCTCTTCATCAGCGAAATCCAGGGGTGTTCTTCCAATCATCTCGTCCGCTCGGTAACCCAGCATTTCGCACAAGCGCTGATTCACCTCAAGGGTTCGATGGTCAGGCCCGATCAACCAGACACCCTCGGGCGCGCCTTCAAAGATCGTGCGATAGCGCTCCTCGCTCTCGCGCAGGGCCTGCTGAGCCTGCCGGGCGCGAGTCAGATCGTGCATGCCCATGAGCACACCCAGGGGGGAGCCCGTGTCGTCCCGGATAGTGCGCACCATCACCTCGATGGGGCGGCCGGTGGGGTTATGGGGATGGTTCGCCTCCATGGTGATGTACTTGTCGCTCCGTGCGATTCTTGCCGCACAGACGGGGCAGGGCTCCGCTTCTTCCTGGGGGTGGATGATCGAGGTGATCTCCATCCCGATTGCCAGCTCGGGGGTAAGTCCTGTCAGTTTGTAAAAGGCCTGGTTGGCTCGCACCAGCTTGTCATCGAGATCAATGAGGTAGATGGCATCCTCGAAGAAGTCCATGGCATGGGTCCACTCCTGGGCCGATTTGGCTAGTGCCTCCTCCGCCCTTCTTCGCTCGGTGATATCACGTATCACGGCGATGAGTTGTGGGCTGTCGGGCAACTGGCTGAGCCGGGCCTCGAACAGCCTGAGACCATGCGGCAGTTCCAAGGTATATTCGTACGTAGTCAGGCCTCCGCGTTCGCTCACCACGGCCCTGTTCTCGTTGAATTGGGCGGCTAGCGTTGGTGGCAGTACATCCTGCATGCGCTTGCCAAGGAAGGTTTCCGGCGGTACATACAGATCAGCAGCCTGCGGGGCGCGGTAGTCTCGTATGGTGCCGTCCTGGTCCATCAGGAAGAACAGGTCAGGCAGAGCCTGGAACACGGAATTCAATACCAGTTCGTGTTGACGGGCCTGAGCCTCGGCCCGCTTGCGCTCGGTCAGGTCGATATCGATACAGTACATCTCCGGTTCATTGTTATGGGTCCGGAGCATGACATGGTTTGAGAAGACCTGTATCGGTGATCCATCGGCTCTGCGCAGGGTTATCTCCGACGAGGGGATTTCAGTCCCGTCGTCTATCCAGGCGTCGATAGCAGCTATCATCCCTTCGCGCATCTCGCCGGGAATGATGAGGTCTTCCAGTTGCTGGCCGATGGCCTCGTCTGCCGTAAAGCCATAGAGCGTTTCGCTGGCGGGATTCCAATAGATGACTCGACGGTTCCTGTCATACCCCTGAACCGAGATGGCGGCTGTGTTTTCGAACAGCCGGCGGAAACGCGTTTCGCTCTCCTGCAGCAGGGTGTAGTCGGATCTGCGCCGCCGCTCGATGAGGAAAAACAGGATTCCGCCCGCCAGTCCAACCAGCATAACCACCGCCCCCAGGATATAGACCAGACGTTCAAACTGTCTGATCTGGGTGGCCATATTCCGATAAACCGCCGTCTCGACATCATCGGCAATCTTGAGAACCTCGGCGAAAACCTTATCGAAGAGCTGGTCCTGATTTGACCCGGCCAGACTGCTTTGAGCCCGTTTAAGGCGCGCCAGCCCGACCGCTTCTAACCGGTCTATCTGATCCAGTGTGTTGCGGATCATGGAGCGGAGGGCTGGGTCATCGAGGGCCTGAAACTTTACATGTGAGCTTTCTCCTCCCTGCAGCATGGTATTGGCATACCAGCGTGCCTGGTTGAGGTGTTGCCAGACTTGTTCCTTGTCCACCGTCGGATCCTGTTGGACCAGCTCCTCGAACCAGAGATGAAAAAGACTCAGTTCATATTTGACCTCCATGCTGGCGTCGATTAGGGGCGCGCTCTTGTTTGCGATTCTGAGCGCAACGGCTGATGAGGCGGCGAGGATGGCCATGGCAGCCACCACGATTAGGGTCACGATCACGATTGTGCGCAGTGGTGAGTGGCTTGTCTTTGTCACTTGCGTATGACTTCTGTCGTGTCTCTGTTTGTGCTGCATTCGAACCGATTAACCATCCAGTGTTTCCCGCACCCGCCAAGCCAGTTCCGCCTTGCTGTAGGGTTTGTTCAACAGGGTGGCGGAAAATTGTGCCTGCCCATTTTTGGCTATCGCCTTCTTGGTAAAACCCGATGTGAGCAGCACCTTCAGCTCCGGCCTTTGGGTTGTTGCCTGCTCTGCCAATTCATAGCCGTTGATGCCGCCTGGCATCACCACATCGCTGAATAGCAGGTCGATGTGTTCGGCTTCAGCCAGCTTTTGCAGCGCCTGTTTGCCATTCTCCGCAACAATTGTGTGGTAACCGAGTGTTTTAAGGCGGTCTTTGGCAAGCTCCAGAAGATCCGCTTCATCATCCACGATCAGAATGACCTCATCTCCCCCCGGCAATCCTGTCTTTTTATCGGTAGGACGGGTGGATTCCTGAACCTGATCGCCTGAGCGGGGCAGATAGAGCCGGATGGTCGTGCCGATGCCGGGTTCGGAGTAGGCTTTGATATAGCCTTTGGAGCGTTGTGTGAAACCATACACCATGCTCATGCCCAGGCCGGTGCCTTTACCTTCAGGTTTGGTGGTGAAGAAGGGCTCGAAGATATGCTCCAGTGCCTCGGCGGGGATGCCGCTGCCATTGTCGCTCACGGCCAGTTGTACATAGTCGCCCTGATCGGCGATGGGATTCTGCTCTTCATAGATGGCATCGAGCACCCGGTTGGCGGTCTCGATTGTCAGTTTGCCACCGTTGGGCATCGCGTCCCGCGCATTGAGGACTAGGTTCAGTAGGGCGTCCTGCAGGTCGCCCCGGTCGATTTCGGTCAGCCAGAGTCCCTCCGCCAGCTGGACCTCCACCTCTACCTCCGGGGTGACCGAACGGGCGATCAGATTCTTCATCCCCCGGATGACCTGGTTCAGATCGGTGGCGGTGATGTTTTTCGACTCGCGCCTTGAGAATCCGAGTAGTTGTTTAGTTAGGTCCGTCGCACGCAGGGCTGCTTTGGTGGTGGTCTGCACCCGTTTGCTGGCCTTCTCGTCATCCGCCACCAGGCGTTGCAGGAAATCGAGATTGCCGAGCATGATGCCCAGCAGGTTGTTGAAGTCGTGGGCGATGCCGCCGGTGAGTTGTCCAACCGCCTCCATCTTCTGGGCGCGGCGCAGGCTCTCTTCGTTCTGCAGCCGCTCGGTGATATCGAGAAAGGTCACCACCGCCCCCACCACCTCACCGTCACGCCGGATCGGATAGGCGGAGAACTCCACCGGAAAACTGCTGCCGTCCGAGCGCCAGAAGATATCTTCGGCGGTGTGGGTCGCCTGGCCGTCACGCCAGGCCTTGTCGATAAGGCACTCATCCAGTGGATGTGGGGTGCCGTCCGCCTTGGTGTGATGGATCAGGGGATGTAACGCCTTGCCGATTAGCTCGCCGGCATCCGGATACCCCAGCATTTGGAGACAGGCCGGATTGGTCAAGGTGCAACGCCCTTCATTGTCCACACCGTAGATTGCTTCGGCGGTGGAATCGAGCAGATCCCGGACCTGTTGCTCGCTCTCCTGGCGCAATGACTCGGCCTGTTGGCGCTGTTCTGCCATCGTGTTGAAGGCTGAGGCGAGTTCACATAACTCGTCCCGTCCCTGAACCGGCACCCGGGTGGCATAATTACCTTTGGCGAGATCGCCCACCGCCGACTGGAGCAATGTCAGTCGCTGGATGACCAGCCTGCGTAGCAGCCAGGCGCCGAAGCCAAAGGCCAGGGCAAAGGCGAGCAGGTGGCCCCACATCTCGTTGAGGCGTTGGGCCAGCACCTCATCCTCGATGAAGTGGGCAGGCAGCTTGATGCTCATCAGGCCGCGCAGATCACCCAGCTGGTAGTTGTACGATGTGGCGTAGGTCTCGCGGATGGTCTCCGGCGCCGCGTCTTTGTCGCCATGGCACTTCAGGCAGTACTCCTCGATCCAGATAGGGCTTGAGAAGTGGTAGTAGGATTGACCCTGTTGGTCCGTGAAGGGGGTCAGGCGCTCTTTCTGTTTGGGGTGGTCGCGGAACCAGTCCATTGCCTCCAGCTCGATCGCATCCGCCTGGTTCTTCGGGTTGCGGGGGCGGTCAGAGACATTGTTGAAGCTCAGCCCGCTGCTGCTCCAGTTGCGAAAGTCATCTGAGATCCGTCTTAAGGCGTGGGCGGGCAGAAAGCCGAGGGTCTTCTCGTTTAGCGGCAGGCCGCTGTCGACGAATTGATGCTGATAGACCCGGCGGGTGGCCATCAGGATGGCCCGGATCTCCCGTGCATCCTGGCGCAGCCCCGCAAGCATCTTCTCGTGGGTTTGTTGGTAGCCGATGATCTCTACCAGGATAAAAGCAGCGATCAGCACCGAACCGAAAGAGAGTAGTAGTTTTGACTGGAGCCGCATTGTTTAAGAGCCTGTTATTCTTTTGGGCCTCTCGAAAGAATAGATCCTCCGTTGGAACAGGACAATGATCCCTGTTGGCCCTGCAATTAAACAGGCACATGTATAGGTTGGGCTGTGCCCGACATAATCCTTGTCCTTGATTTCAATCGATGCCACGCGGCGGCCACAGGCCCTATCTCCATTTTGCCGGGTAAATATTGTTGGGTTGCCGCTGTGTGAACTCTCTCAAGGTTTGATCTGTAGATAGAGCAGCAGTAGATTGA
>NZ_AFOC01000032.1:0-34690 GCF_000224455.1 endosymbiont of Riftia pachyptila (vent Ph05) | reverse complement strand
GTCTTAACCTCTTTTTTGCAGTAACCGTAGTAGTTGTCGGCGAGGATGGTGACGATCACACCGCTGCGGTCCCGTGCGGTGATCTTGAACGCCTGGCCATCGTTATAGAGTTCATCCTCCGACTCCCAGCACATGCCCTCTCGACGCTGGCGCTCGCTAGCTTCATCCCGGTGCGGCAGACCCAGCTCCCGTTTGGTGAGGCGGGTCAGATGTGGCGCGAGAATCACGCAGCCGGTGGTGCCAGTCCAGTGATCCACGTCAAGGCCAGCATCGAACTCCGGCAGAAACGGGTTGCCACCATTGCCAAAGATGCTCTCGACAAAATCGAGGTTACTGACCAGGTTGCCGGGAGCAAAGAAGCGGATCTCCATGCTCTTTTCGCCATCTTGCCCTGGAATTTCAGGGCAGACCACTGGACGCATCAGCAACGAAACGAACATCTGCGCCGGCTCGGGCTGGGTCGCGGTAAAGGGAATAGTCAGCAGATCTTGGGGCGGATTGAGCGCGATCTTCAGCAGCCGCGCAAAGCTGAGGCGCGGCACCGCCTTTTTGTCGCCGGGGATCGGTAGGCCACCCTCAGCGATATGGAAGGATCCCTTGGTAGTGCGCCGGTCGCTGGCCGGATTGTGTAGCACACCCTGTTTAACCCGGTAACTGGTAACGATATCGGAACTGAATTTGTCTTCGCCCAGCGGCAGCGAGAGCTCCCGCGCCATGCCGTGGCGATCCAAAATAAAGGTCTGGCTGGGTAGTCTGGGGAGCGGCTCCTGATCAACTCCGTCGAGATAGCGGTTGAGGAAGTTTTGGACGCGCTGATCCACCGGACAGAGGTAGTCGGCCAGTAGCCGATTCTTCTCCCGGTAACTCTTCAGCAGATCCTGTGCTGTGTGCATGAACTCATCGCTGAGGCCACCGGATACCGTAGGTTGTCCGGAAGAGGCCAGCTTCAGATTGATGTAGAGCTGAAGCTTCTGTTGTTCATCATCCCTGTCTTCGGCGCCTGATTTCAGACCGAGGGATCTTTCAAGGTCCATAACTGCTCCAATGATACAAATCGCGGGGAATCCTGCCTGATGGACAGCCAACATTCAAGCTGACCGAAGCGGGAAGCGCACCAACACAAGCCAACAAACACAACTTAACATGATGATTTTTATTGAAATATATAGAAAGACCGATTCTCTTACAGGGCTGAATCAAACACCAGGAAACGCCAGGCAGTGCTAGTCGGAAATATCCTTTGGATGGCCTGGATCAATAGCAAAGAGCAGATACCCTGACTAGAATGGCTTTTGTTGTGCTCACAATCACAGCCAGCGCTGCGCTGGCTGTGCTCCCAACCCAGCGAGGGCCCAAGCGTGACGGAAAAGAAGACAAACAAAGGGAAGATCAAGAAGATCGACAATAAGCGCTATGAAAAAGAGCTGTTCCGCCTGCAGCTTGAGCTAGTAAAACTCCAGGAGTGGATCAAGCATCAGGGGCTCAAGGTGGTGGTGATCTTCGAGGGGCGAGATGCGGCTGGTAAGGGCGGTGTAATTAAGCGGATCAACCAGCACCTCAATCCCCGCATCTGCCGCGTGGTCGCCCTACCCGCCCCCACAGAGCGGGAGAAGACCCAGTGGTATTTCCAGCGCTACGTACCACATCTGCCCGCCGCCGGTGAGATGGTGCTGTTCGACCGCAGCTGGTACAACCGCGCCGGGGTCGAGCGAGTCATGGGGTTCTGTACCGAAGAGGAATACAGCGAATTTCTACGCTCCTGCCCGGAATTCGAGCGCATGCTGGTGCGCTCCGGCATCATCCTGATCAAATACTGGTTTTCGGTATCGGACGAGGAGCAGGAACGGCGTTTCCAGAGCCGGCTGGAAGAACCGCACAAACGCTGGAAACTGAGCCCAATGGATCTGGAGTCTCGTACCCGCTGGGTCGAGTATTCAAGGGCCAAGGATGAGATGTTTGCCCATACCGATATCAAGCAGGCCCCTTGGTATGTGGTCCATTCAGACATCAAAAAGCACGCCCGCCTCAACTGCATCAGCCACCTGTTGAGCATCATCCCTTACGAAGACCTGACCCCAGAACCGATCGAACTGCCGCAACGTCACGACAGCAGAGGCTATGTGCGCCCACCGATGTCGGACCAGACCTTCGTCCCGGAGACCTACCCCTGAGCACACAGACTCCGGGCACAAAAAAACGCCCGACCGGGGGACCGGCCGGGCGCCTCTTCAGCTACAGATCACTGGGCTTTGATATAGGTCGCCAGGGCAGCCCGCTCCGCCTCACCAATCTCGGGGAAGCTCGGCATCACCATACCCCCTTCCGCGATCTTACCGGCGATCTCAGCCACTTCATGGTCAGAACCGGCAATCTTCAGCAGGAAGCCAAACTTGCCACTACCCTTTTCACCATGGCACGAGGCGCAGGCCTCGGCGAAGATCTGTTCAGGCGCACTACCTGCTACTGGTTTGTAATCGTTGGCACCGCCACAACCGGCTAGAGCACCGGCCATCACGGCAACCAGAGAAAAACGGATTGGATTGGTCATTGTGTTACTCCAAATTGAATTTGCGCTGACTGATAATGATCGTTCTGTTTTTATTGCCATCCCGATGCCGATCTGTCACAAATAGTCGATTAAATCTGCCTCCGGACAGCGCGAAAAGTATACCTGCATCCTGATTCCCGTTGTCTGGAAATTTCAACCGGTGAAGTGCCGCTTTTTGCGAACCAGGTACAGTTTTTCTATACCCAACCGGCATGCAGAAAGTGCGCTACGAATGACGACAAACTACGCTATCAGTATGATTATTGGTTTACGGCAACAATCAGGAGAAGCTTGAGCGATGGTCCAAAAAGGGATTCTTGTGACCGGTGGTGCTGGCTATATCGGCAGTCACACACTACGGCAGTTGGGGGAAGCAGGCGAACGCCTGGTCACTCTAGATAACCTCTCCACTGGCTGTCGCCCGGCCGTGCTCTATGGTGACTTGGTGGTTGGCGACATCGGCGACAAAAAACTGCTGATCGAGCTGCTGCGCAAACACCAGATCAACACAGTATTCCATTTTGCCGCGTTCACGGATGTGGCCCGGTCCTACGAAATCCCCCTCGACTACTACCACAACAACACCAGCAATACCCGCATCCTGCTGGAGAGTTGTGTGGAGAGCGGAGTACGCAACTTCATCTTCTCCTCCACTGCCGCCGTCTACGGTTACCAGGCCGAAAACCTTGTCGACGAGGACTCTGCCACACACCCGTTCACACCCTATGGCCAATCGAAACTGATGGCCGAACAGATGGTGCGGGATACCTCTGCCGCCTACGGCATCAAACATGTCATCCTGCGCTATTTCAACGTCGCCGGTTGCGATCCGGAACTGCGCACTGGCCACGCGGCAGAACACTCCACCCAGCTAATCAAGGTCGCCTGTCAGGCGGCTATGGGTAAAAGGATGCAAATCGAGATATTCGGGACCGACTACCCGACCTGCGATGGTACCGGCGTGCGCGACTATATACATGTGGAGGACCTGGCCAACGCTCATCTGCTAGCCCTCGACTATCTGCGAAAAGGCGGCAGTTCTACCACCCTGAACTGCGGATATGGCAGGGGATACTCGGTTCGTGAAGTGCTGCAGACCGTCGAACGACTTTCCGAAACCCCCCTGAATGTGGTTGAATCCCCGCGTCGTCCAGGGGATCTGCCCTCGATGATTGCCAGGGCTGAGCGAATCCGGCAACTGTTTGGCTGGAAGCCCAGATTCGAATCGCTCGACGCAATCGTCTCGTCCAGCCTAGCGTGGGAGAAGATCATCACCCCATGCCAGCCGATGGCACTACCCTAGCGTTTCGCCCCTGTAATAAAACGGGGGGTACAGCACCAAAAACCGAGCTAGACATCTCAATACTATGGATCTGCTACAGATTTTTATCCTGGCCGCACTGCAGGGCCTGACCGAATTCCTTCCCATTTCCAGCTCCGCCCACCTAATCCTCGCACCTCTTGTATTGGACTATGCCGATCAGGGGTTCGCCTTCGATGTGGCAGTGCATGTGGGTTCTCTGCTGGCCGTGATTAGCTACTTCCGCCATGAGGTGATCTCCATTAGCCGCGATTTTTTCAAATCCCTGTTCAATCGCTACGCCACCACCCCGGAATCGCGCCTTGGCTGGATGATCATTGTTGCCACCATTCCGGTGGGGCTGTTCGGCCTGCTGATGAAGTCGCTGATAGAAGGAGAACTGCGCTCGCCGCTGGTGATCGCCATCACCACCATCGGCTTCGGTATCGTACTGCTGGTCTTCGACAAGATCGGCAAACATAGCCGAGATGAATACTCCATCACCTGGCGAGATGCGCTGATTATCGGCCTGTTCCAGGCGGTGGCGATCATCCCCGGCACCTCTCGCTCCGGCTCCACCATGAGCGCTGGCCTGATGCTCGGACTGACCCGCGAGGCCGCCTCCCGCTTCTCTTTTCTGCTCGCCATCCCCACCATCCTGATGTCGGGTGGGCTGGTCACTCTGGAACTGATCAGCAGTGATGCCTCCGCTGACTGGAACTCCTTATTGCTTGGCACTGCGCTCTCATTCATCACCGCCTATCTCTGCATCCACTACTTCCTGCGATTCATCGAGCGTATCGGCATGACGCCGTTTGTTCTCTATCGGCTGATCTTGGGCGTTGCCATCCTGATCTTCTTCCTCCCCTGACAGGGCAAAAAGATAGGGGTGTCATCGGGCATGGTGGACGCCCCCTTCAGCCTCCCTGCACCTTGCTTTCTAGATTTGCCAACAGCCCGTCAATCCCCTGCTTTTTCACCAGGCTGGCGAAGCTGCTACGGTAGTTGCGGACGATGCTCACGCCTTCAATCACCACATCGTAGGCCAGCCATTTGTCGCCCCGCTGACGCAGACGGTAGATCACCGGGATCTCCACGCCCGTGCGTATGATAAAGGTCTCCGCCACCGCCTTGTTCTTACGGATCTTCTCCTTGCCGTAACGGATAGTTTCGTTGGTGTAGCTCTCCATGGCAGCAATGTAGGTGTTCTCCATCAAGCGCTTGAACAGCTCGACAAAGCGATCACGCTGGGCAGCATCCGCCTTCTTCCAATTTTTGGCCAGGATGCTGCGCGACATCACCTCAAAATCGAAATGAGGCGCGATCAGATCCCGCATCTGCTGGCGACGCTGTGCCTGATCCACCTCCGGCTGCTTGAGTAGCGCCATCACACCATCCACAACCTCACGCAATTGTTCTGTGGGAGAGGGTGCAGCGACAGCCTGGCTGCTACCAAACAAAAAACAGATCAGCCCCAAAGGTAACAGCATTTTTTTAAACGACATGGTGGTTCTCCCGATCAACGCAAGCAGAGTGTCAAATGGCATTCACTTATCATTCGTAGACTGGCCCTCGAAGATATATTTACTCAGCAACTCTTCCAGGCTCACTGAGGACTCGGTCTCAGTGATAATGTCGCCAGGTTCGAGATAATCTTCAGAGCCACCGGCAGAAATCTTGATCAACTTCCCACCCAGAAGCCCGCTGCTGGCAATCGAGGCAATGGCATCATCCTGGAGACGAATGGAGTTGGGCAGACTCAGCTCAACCTCGGCCTCGAAATCCTCATGGTTGAAGTGGATGTCGGTTACCTTGCCGACCACGACACCGGCCATCTCTACCTCCGCCCCGTTTCTCAATCCAGAAGCAGAGAGGAAGCGGGCGGTCAGAGTATAGTGGCTACCACTAGCATCACCGATCCCGCCAAGCTTGACCGCCAGAAATGCAAAACTGACCAGTCCCACCAGCACAAACAGGCCTACAACGGTTTCAACTTTGATCCGGTTCATGGATTCAACTCCAGTGTTTATCTCTCATGCGATGCCCTCTTAAAGCATCAGTGCGCCGACCAGATAGTCACCAAACAGGATGGCGATGGCGGAAACCACTACCGCGCTAGTCGTGACCTGGCTGACCCCCTCGGCACCAAACCGCCCGCCCCGCTCCAGGTGCATAAAAAACCCCTTAGCAGTGGCGATGACGGTGATCACCAGACCAAACAGCAGGGACTTGTAGAGCCCCATGGCCACATCATTCCACTCCACGCCGCTGTACATACTGTCGAAATAAGCCCCCTGATTGAGGCCGAAGATCTGCACCCCCACCAGCCAGCCGCCGATCAACCCCATCACATCGAAGACGCTGGTGAGCAACGGCAGCGAGATGATACCGGCGACCAGCTTCGGGGCAATAATGAACTTGTGGGGATCGATCGCCATGCACTCCAGCGCATCGATCTGTTCGCTGGTGCGCATGATGCCGATCTCGGCACACATCGCCGAGCCCGCCCGCCCCACCACCATCAGCGCCGCCATCACCGGCCCCAACTCACGCAGCAGAGCCAGCGCGACCGCGGAGCCCAACAAATCCACCGAGCCAAACCGCTCCAGGGTGTTGTGAAACTGCAACGCCAGCACCATGCCGGTAAACAGTCCGGAGATCACTATCACCAGCATCGATCGGGCGCCGATGAAGTGGAGCTGACGGATCACAGGCTCGAGTTGGTAGGGGGCACGAAACAGACTGAGCAGCGCACTCAGCAGCATCTTCGCCATGCGTCCGGCCTGATCAAGCAGGTCTAGGGAAACTTCGCCAAGATGGTTCAGATATTTGATCATTGGGGTATCTGGATTCAGTTTCCGGTCAGACGGCGCAGATAAGCATCCGGGTCCGGTTGTTCAAGGTTCGGCCGGCGGTTGAGCAGATTCTGGATCTGCGGATCACTACTGTTTCGCACCTCATCCACACTGCCACTCATCAACACCTTCCCGCCACCCAGCATGGTGATCCGATCGGCAATAGAGAAGGTGCTCTCCAGCTCATGAGTCACCACTACGATGGTGGTGCCGGTGGTATCGCGCAGGCGCAGTATCAGTTCATCCAGCTCCGCAGAAGTGACTGGATCGAGCCCTGCCGAGGGCTCATCAAAAAACATTAGGGCGGGATCCATGATCAGGGCACGCGCCAGAGCGGCGCGCTTCACCATACCGCCAGAGAGTTGTGCCGGCATCAGATTTTCCGTCCCCGGCAGATTGACCATCTCCAGCTTCATGCGGGTCATCACCGCCATGGTGCTCTCATCCAGTCTGGCATGATGGCGTAGCGGCAAGCGGATATTCTCCCCCACTGTGAGAGAGCTGAGCAGGGCGCCGCCCTGAAACGCCACTCCAATGCGCCTGCGCACCTGCCGCAGGTTCTCCGGATGGCGGGCGTCAAACGGCTTGCCAAGCAACTTCACCGAACCGGCGCTAGCCTCCTTCAGCCCCAGCAGGGTGCGCAGCAGGGTACTCTTGCCGGAACCACTTCCCCCCATGATCACCATAATCTCACCGGCATTCACCTGCAGGTCGATGCCATCGAGCACCTTGTGATTACCGTAGTGCACCTCAAGCCCTTCAACCTCCACCACCCTGCCATCACTGTCAGCCTGCATGGTCATTGACAAACCTCCCACACAGCTGTGGTAGCCGCATCAGGCCACCCAGAAAAATCATCACTGGCCGCATCTGCACCATTCATTTGCCTTCAAGGTGCGCTTCAAGCGATGGATAGATAGGAAAGACATGATCGAGCCTGGCAAGCCGCAACACATTCATCGCCGCATCACTCACCCTCACCAGGGAAAAATCGAGTTCCAGGGTACGCGACAGCTGATACCCCTCCACCAGACTTGCCACACCTGAACTGTCGATGTAGGTCACTTCAGAAAGATCGACCAGCAGGTTTCGCTTGTTCTGCAGACAGTCGAGGATCGCCTTGCGTGCGTTGGGAGAACAACTGAGGTCAACCTCGCCGGTCAGGTAGAGCACCGAAAATCCCTCTCTCTCCTCAACCGCATATGCCATGCCTACCACCTTCAGGATTGAAAATACTTCACCATTTTCAGAGTGTTTCCTGTCACCACACACTCCAGGAACTCCACCTCATCCATGATCTGCCTGATGAAGTGAACCCCCAGCCCACCGGGTCGGATCTGATCCAGATCCCGTGGCCGGATGCTCTCTGTATCGACACAGGGAGCGTCATCTTGAAGTAAAAAAATCAATGCAGATTGAGAGCGCAGAACAGATAGCCGGATCTCTTCCTTTGGGGCGTTGTGGTAGGCGTGCTGGATGACGTTCATGCATGCTTCATGGACCGCCAGGACGACGTTATCCCGCTCCTGCTCTGGCAGTCCCGCAAGCTCCGCCACATCACGAATCACACTGCGCACCAGTTTCAAACAGCATGGCTCAGCCGCGATCCGCAGATCGATCAATTGTTCAGCGTTTTTCTTCACTTTCTTGACGTTCAACCAGCAGGAGAGTGATGTCATCATCAGAGCTGGCCTGACCGCGACGTACCTCGGCAACGATGCGCTGCAGACGCTCCTGCGGCGATTTGTGGGCATATCTGCTGAATAGGGTAATCAGGCCCTGCTGTTCCAGGCGCTGCTGCCCTGAGATCCGCGCCTCGATCAGGCCATCGGTATAGAGGTAGAGGCTGTCATTTCCCAGCTGAAACTCGATGCTGGGAAAATCAATCACGGTAACCACTCCCAGGGGCGGAGCAGTCGCCGGATATTCGGCCTGCTGCTGTGTGCTGCTCATCTGAATGACCGGAGGATGGCCGGCATTGGCGAGCCGTACCCTACCGGATTGCGGATTGTAGAGGCCCGCAACCATGGTGACAAACATACCCTGGATGGATCGCTCAGCAATCTCATGGTTGAGCATCGCCAGCAGTTTGGAGGGGTCGTGGATGCTCTTACCAAGACAATGAAACAGACTGCTCGCCTTGGCCATCAGTAGTGCCGCATTCATCCCTTTGCCAGCAACATCGGCGATGCAGAATGCGATCTGGCCATTGTGCAGCTGGAAGAAATCGTAGAAGTCCCCCGACACTGCCTTGGCGGAAACATTCACCCCCGCCAGCCCCAGCGGATTGTCTGATTCGCTTGGCAGCAGACTGCGCTGCACCTCCCGGGCCAGCTCCAACTCCCGATTGAGCTCTGCAGTGACTCGATCCCGCTCCTCGATGATCTGCTGCAGGTGCCAGTTCATCTCCTGCACACTCAGGTTCTCCTCCACCAGGCGCAGATTGGCGTTGCGCATCAGTGAGTCGAACTCGGGTTGCTCACTGATCTCGAAACCGTAGGCACCGGCCGCCTCAGTAATGGCGCTAGCGACCTCCTCCAGCAGTCGATCCGCTTGTTCCGCAGAGAGCTCGAACTGATCGGCAAGCAGTCCACGGCAGGTCTGGATCGCATGACGTTTGTCATCCGCAGTAAACACCGACGCCATCCAGTCAACACAGCGGGACAGCGCCGCGAGCCGAGCCGACGATACAGAAACCTGCTGGGGAGGCGTCTCATGATGAAAACCAATGGCAATCTCCAGCTCCTCCGGAAATCCCCAGGATCTGGCCAGCTGCAGCCCCACCTTATCGTGACTCATACCAAACAACTGCAACTCAAGATCCCGGCGCCTGTCAGGTGGCAGCCGCGCCAGATTGGGCCACTCGCTGATGCGGTTGAGCTTCAGATAGAACAACACCAGCAGGCCAAAATCTTGCAGCAACCCGGCGGTAAAACAGGTATCCCCATCCAGACCGGCCAGCACCGCCAGTGACCTGCCACAGACAGCACGGCGCAGAGCCGCCTCCCAGAACTCGGTCACTGGGAAGGCGGGCAACTGATCTGGTTTGAGTGCATCCCGCATCGCAATACAGAGTGCAATATTACGCAGGGCATTCTGGCCGATGACGGTGATCGCGCGGGCTACCGAGGTGATCTCGCTAGCGAAGCCAAAATAGGCGGAGTTTGCAATCCGCAGGATCTCCACCGACAGCACAGGATCCTGCGCCACCATGCTGCTCAGCTGTTGCGCATCCCATTTCTCCCGGGTACAGGCGTGGACCACATTGAGGGTTCCTTGGGGAGGGGACGGCAACTCAGTAGGCTTCAGGGACTCCAGGGAAACAAAATCCAACGGCCTTTTCCTTGCTTGGTGATCAGACGACAGAAGGCGGCAAGGCAGGGTTCGCCCAGACGCACCTCCCAGAGTATAGCCAAGGCCAGAACAAGGGACGCTGCTCTGCCCGGTGCGGGTTCACTCCACCCCGGCAGGTCGCTCCAGCCGACTCACCAACAGGATCGCCAGGGTCGCGACCAGGATACCAGGCACGATCTCGTAGAGATCGAAGATACCGCCCTGCAGCTGTTTCCAGAGCACCACTGTGACACCACCTGCGATGATGCCAGCCAACACCCCATTGCGGCTCATGCGGCTCCAGTAGAGCGAGAACACCACCACCGGCCCAAAGGCGGCACCAAAGCCGGCCCAGGCATAGGCAACCAGATCGAGCACCTGGCTGTCGGGGTCTAGCGCCAACAGAAACGCCGCAGCAGCAATCCCCACCACCGCAAGCCGCCCCACCAGCACCAGTTCCCTTTCACTCGCCTGACGCCGCCACAGCACCCGGTAGAGATCCTCGGTAAAGGCGCTGGAGGCCACCAGCAGCTGTGAATCGGCGGTACTCATAATCGCCGCCAGGATTGCCGCCAGACAGATGCCGGCAATCAGCGGATGGAACAGCAGCCCGACCAGTTCGATAAAGACCCGCTCCGCATCCGCCAGCGGCTGATCAAAGCTCGGCACTCCCACCAAGCCCACCAGAGAGGCGGCGATGAGTGACAACACCACCCAGCTCATCGCAATCCGCCGCGCCAGGGGCAGCTGCCGCACCGATCTGATCGCCTTGAAGCGGGCCAGGATGTGCGGTTGGCCAAAGTAGCCCAGCCCCCAGGCGGCCAGCGAGACGATCGTGATCCAGCCCAGGGGCGCGCCGCTGTTGTCGCTAAACGGATCGAGTAGATGGGGATTGCGCTGTTCGAGCCGACTCAGGGCCTCAGCCACGCCACCCAGCTCTCCCAAGGCGATCAGCGGTACTGCCAGCAGCGCTGCAAGCATCAGCAACCCCTGCAGCAGATCGGTCCAGGAGACGGCGATAAAACCACCAAAGGTAGTGTAGAGGATCACCGTCAGGGCGCCAGCCGCCACCGCCCAGACATAGGGCAGCCCAAACACCGACTCAAATAGCTTGCCGCCGGCCACCAATCCAGAGCTGGTGTAAAAGAGAAAGAACAGCAGGATAAAAAAAGCCGAGATGATGCGGATCAGACCCGACTCATCATTGAAGCGGTTGGAGAGATACTCCGGCAGAGTCAGGGCATTGCCCGCCTGCTCCGAGGCGATTCTCAAGCGCCCCGCCACCAGCCGCCAGTTAAGCCAGGTGCCGACGGCAAGCCCCGCCGCCAGCCAGAGCGACTCCAGTCCAGAGAGGTAGGCATAACCCGGCAGCCCCAGCAGCAGCCAACCGCTCATGTCGGAGGCGCTGGCAGAGAGCGCCGTCACCCAGCTGCCCAGGCTACGACCGCCAAGCACAAAATCGGAAAGATTGCTGGTCCGCCGCCAGGCCCAAAAACCGATCGCCAGCATCAACAGCAGATAGACAAGAAAGGTGGCGCCGATAGCCAGCTCCGCCGTCTCTCCCATCTCAACCGATCCCTCTGCGGCGTTGCTCGATCTTTGCCAGATAACTCTGTTTCATCGCCTGCTCCAACGCACCGTTGTCTGCATACTCGAAACCGAACACCGGTTGCCAGAGCGTCGGGCTCTCCATGCAGAGATAGAAAAAGACCTGATCGTGCCAGGGCGTGAGCCCCGTATAGGCATGGCTGAACATCTCGATCTTGATCGCATCCGGATAGGAGAGTTTGCCCGCCGCCTCCACCATCGGCATCTTCAGGATCTGGCTGCGCAATCCCTCACGGCCGCGCAGCTTCTTCAGCACCGACTTGATATAGGTGAGGGTGCCAAGACTCACCAGCGCCACCTCAGCGGGTCAAATACCTCAACCAAGCGACTGAAGATCGCCCCGTACTCCTCCCGCCAGCGATCGTAGTGGATCATCGGGTGGAAGTGAAAACCAACCAGGATGCCCCGATCCGCCAGCTGCCGTGCCGCCACCAAGCGCTCCTCCAGGGAGGCGGTCAGGTGCTCTTCATTGTCGATCAGGGTCTGCGGATTGAGGGACCAGGTGCAGAGAACATTGGGCGGGATATCGTTTTTCAGCAGGTAGGCGATATTTTTCGACTTGGTTTTCAACTCCAGGATCACATTCGGGTGGCGGCGAGCAAACGCCATCAGCGCATCCAGGATACCGGCCTGATTGCCCCACATCAGTGAGTCTGAGGATTGTCCTGTGCCGATGTGATAAATTTTCTGCGGATCGATCTCCAACCGCTCCAGCTTCTGTGCAAAGCTGGCATCAAAGCGTACCTCATCACCATGATAGAAGGATTGGATGCTGCAGTAGCTGCAATCGAAGCCGCAATTTTGCACCGCATCCAGGGTCAACAGATTGCAGCAGCGGGTGCGCGACGAAGCCACCGGACACCAGCCCAACCCCAGCTGGGGCCTCTCTTCGGTCACACGGCGGATGCGGTCTGTAGCATCGGGGGAACGCGGTGAACTCTCGGGATAGTGGTTCGGCATCTCCCGCAATCGCTGACGATGCAGCTGCAACTGCTGCAGGATCTGCTGGCGTGCTGCTTTACCTGCGCCTGAAGGGGGTTCGAGCCCGGACCAGAGCTGCTCGATCGGCGGCTCACCCCACATCTGCAGATCGGTACAGATCTCCCCCAGTTGCCGTAGTTCCTGGAAGCTGAAGCGGTAGATCCGTGCCTGCTCCTCTATAAATCTGCGTTGCTCTGGGGAGAGTCGCGCAATCCCAGCCAGCTCCAACTGCCCATTCAGGCGGTTTTCATAATCGTCGTTTCGGCTCATGGCCGACAGTTGTACGCAAGCCGTCAGCCTCATGCAAGCACCTGCCCCGCGGACCTCGCAGCAGCACAAGGCCAGCCCCCAACAGCAGCCAAGCAGCCGGTTCAGGCACACCGATCGGCGGTACAACCACCGGATCGGTACAACCACTGGTACGATCGGTATTCGCCATGCCCGGCGTGATACAGGCCTGGGCAAAATCGGCGTTGTTGGAGTCGCTATCAGCACCGTTGGGCCAACGAGAGAGCCCCAGATAGGCAACTGTTGCGGAATCAACCAGGCCTGCCCCGGAGCCCTCGGTAAAACCCGCCACACTGCCTTCATAGCTCAGGCTGTCGATCTGGCTGGCGCCGAAAAATAGTGCCAGAGCATCCGGGGCACCGTTCTGAATCAGATTGCTCGCCGGCGATACATTCAGGTCGCAATTGATCACATTGGCACTGTCGCCACAGAGCACAAAGTAGGCCCCTGCTTGCAGCTGCAGATCGGGCAGATCGAAGCTGCGGTAGATGGCACCACTGTTGCCATTAATCAACGACAGGGAGTATCCGAAGAGATCGAGGGAAGTGTTACCCGCGTTGAAAAGTTCGATGAACTCGGCAGTGTCGCTGCCCGGCTGATCATAGTCGACCTCATTGATCAGCAGAGAGGCCTGGCCCTTAAAGCCGAACAGGGCGAAGGAGAGCCCAACCAGGGCTGGGAGTCGTTTGAATTTCATGGCGCATTTCCTTATGCATGGTTACAAGGCCCGCTCGCTGGGCTGATACCTTTGTCCTTTGCTTATGAAACTAGCTGCAATAAGAACGAGAATCCATCAGAGCGACGCCCGCCTCTCTGTAGGAAACCGCTGACGCATAAGGAGCCTCTGCATGAATCTAGGCGGGCAGAATTGTGAGGCCAAATTATTCGCGGCAAGGCGGGAATCGCAAGCAATAGCCGGCCTATTGCCAAGATTTTCAATGCAGCAGCGGGAAATTTAGGCCCCAAGGCTGCCCTTCATGATTCGTGCAAAGGCGCCTTACCCCTTACGACTGACGTATTTCTTCAATCGTTTGCGCTTCTGGATCTGGCGTGGGGTGAGCTTGTTGCGCTTGCCCTCATAGGGGTTGTCACCGGAGCGAAATTCGAGCCGGATCGGCGTGCCTGAAAGCTTCAGGGCACGCCGGAAGCGCCCAACCAGATAGCGTCTGTAGGTGCTGGGGACATGCTCGGTCTGATTGCCGTGGATCACGATGATCGGCGGATTCTTGCCCCCCTGGTGAGCATAGCGCAGCTTGATACGCCGGCCACGCACCAGCGGCGGCTGATGCTCCTGCACCAGCAGCTCCAGCAACCGGGTCAGCTCCGGCGTGGCCAGATCGCGGGTCGCATTGGCGTAGGCCCGATCCACCAGCCGGTAGAGATCACCGACCCCTGAACCGTGCAGCGCCGAGATGTAGTGGTGGGTGGCGAAGTCGAGAAACGGCAGCTTGCGTTCGATCTCCTCGCGCACCTGCTGGCGCTGCCCCTGATCCAGACCATCCCACTTGTTGATCACCAGCACCAGGGCACGACCGCTCTCCAGGATATGGCCGGCCAGATTGGCATCCTGCTCCCCCACCCCCGCTGAGCATCCAGCACCAGCAGCGCCACGTTGGCCTGCTCCAGCGCCTGCAGCGTCTTGATCACGCTGAACTTTTCGATCACCTCGTTGACCCGCGCGCGGCGTCGGACTCCGGCAGTATCGATCAGGGTGTAGTGTTTGTCGTCGTGGACGAAGGGGATGAAGATGCTGTCACGGGTGGTGCCAGGTTGATCGAAGGCAACCACCCGCTCCTCACCCAACATGCGGTTGACCAGGGTCGACTTGCCCACATTGGGACGGCCCACCACCGCAATCTGGATCCCCTCTGGCAACTCCTCCGGCATCTCCACCGGCGGCAGGCTCTCGAGCACCTCGACGATCAGGCCGTGCACCCCCTGTCCGTGGGCCGCAGCGATTGCCTTCGGCTCACCAAGGCCGAGACTGAAAAACTCATTGGCGGCGGCATCCCGGCTCAGCCCTTCACTCTTGTTGACCACCGCAGTCACCGGTTTGCCGGTACGGCGCAGCTGTTCGGCGATGATCGCATCG
Source organism: endosymbiont of Riftia pachyptila (vent Ph05) (assembly GCF_000224455.1). Lineage (NCBI taxonomy): Bacteria > Pseudomonadati > Pseudomonadota > Gammaproteobacteria > endosymbiont of Riftia pachyptila. Next base: position 19,685 of record NZ_AFOC01000032.1, on the reverse strand, counting down.
CCGCCGGTGCAGCCCTCACGGGCATCCAGCAGCAACAGCACATGGTCGGCCTCGCCAATCGCTTGGCGCACCTGCTGCTCCATCAGCAGGTCAACCCCGTCCTCACCGCTGAGACCGCCGGTATCCACCACCACATAGGGGCCGGGGCCGAGCCGCCCCATGCCATACTTGCGGTCGCGGGTAAGACCAGGTTGATCCGCCACCAGCGCGTCGCGGCTGCGGGTCAAGCGGTTGAAGAGGGTCGATTTGCCCACATTGGGGCGGCCCACCAGGGCAATGACAGGAAGCATCAGAATTAACGCAAAGGACCGGGACGTAGCGCGCTCAGGCGGCCGCCATCGTCATAGACATAGACCACACCATCGACCACCAGGGGTTTGGCACGGATCCCACCATCGCCCACCCGGGTGCGCGCCACCAACCGCCCGTCATCCTGGGAGAGCCAGTGCAGATAGCCTTCAAAGTCGCCCACCACCAGATAGTCGCCGACCATCGCCGGGGCCGAGAGGCGTCGCGCATGCAGTTCGGACTGCTGCCAGAGGGCCGCGCCATTGGTCGCATCCAGCGCCCACACATGGGCCTGATCATCGCTCACGTAGAGGGTGCGCCAGTCACCATCCATTCCGGCATAAACCGAGAGATCACGTCGCCAGAGCACCACCCCGCTGGCCTCGGCGATCGCCGCCACCTCGCCCTGGAAACTGGCCGCGTAGACCATCCCCTCCACCGCCAGTGGATCGGCATCCAGGTCGACGATGCGTTCCAGCTCAGTGCGACCGTGGGGGGTGGAGACGGTGGCCTCCCAGATCGCGTTGCCACTCTCCAGGGAGAGACTCGCCAGCTTGCCATTGGAGAACCCCACCAGCAGCTGGCCGTTGCTGATCAGCGGCGCACTGTTGCCGCGCAGCGTCAGCAGCGGTTCGCTGCGATCGAAGACCCAACGCGGCTGGCCGCTGGTCAAATCGAAGCCGGCGACACGACCATTAATGGTACGCGCCACCACCACGCCCTGCCCCACCACTGGCCGCGCCAAGACCTCACTGCTGACACGCCGGCGCCACAGCTCTTCACCGGTCTCGCCACTCAGCGCCAGCAGCTCCGCCTCGGCCGTACCGACCAACACCAGCCCCTCGCCGACACCGGGGCCACCGGTGATCGGCAAACCGGTATCACGCTGCCAACGGGTTTTGCCCCCAGCCCGCTCGATCGCACTCACTTGACCGGCAGCGTTGGCGATATAGATCAGTTCACCATCCAGCGCCGGCGCGATCGCCAGGAAGCGGCCATCGGTGCCCCCTACCTGCTGCTGCCAGAGGGTCTCAACCGCCAACTCTGCCTGTCGCTCCACCAGCTCAGCCGGCGGATCAGCATTGTCTTTGGCCGAGAAGCCGCTGCAGCCGCCCAGCAGCAAGATCAGAGCAACCCAAAATAGCTTGCGTATCATCTCCATCGCCTCAGGGGGTTGCAACTCCAAGGTCATCCAGTTTCATCTGCACCAGTTCGCCATTGCCGACATCGCCGGCCAACGCCAACTGATAGGCTTGGCGGGCCGCCTGCAGATCCCCCTGCTGGCGTGCGATATCACCCCGCAGTGCGGCAAATTCGCTGTCGAAGCCACCGGCTGACGCAGCCTTCACCAGACTGGCTGCGGCCTCGGTCTCGCCTTCACTCAGCAGGATCCGCGCCAGGCGCAGTCGCGCCAGCTGTTTCAGACCGGGCTCTTCAGCATGCTGCATCGCCCATTCAAGCTGCGAGCGAGCCGCCGCACTGTCGCCTTGCTCCATTTTCAGGCTCGCCTGGGCCAGTGCAGCAAACACCGCATAGGCGCTGGATTCATATTCGAGCCGCAGCAGCTCCGCCTGCTTCAGCGCTGATTCGCTCTGCCCCTGGGTGATGGCATCGATCATCTGGCTGAAGGCAACCGAGGCCTCCTCACCGACGCGATCCTGATAGCCGTTCCAGGCCTGCCAGCCAAACACCGCGCCGAACCCGAGCACGATGCCTGCGATCACTGAGGTGCCGTTCTCCTTCCACCACTTTTTTAACGCTTCGACCTGCTCTTCTTCGGTCTGATATCCACTCATGACTCTCAACCCTACTTGGTATTCAATTCGAAAACATCGGTGATCACTTCGCTCAATCGCTCCAGTGCCACCTGCTGCTGCTCACCCTCACCGCGCATGGGCTTGAGGCCTACCTCTCCCCGCGCCAACTCGTCGTCGCCCAAAATCAACGCGTAACGGGCATTACTCTTGTCTGCCTTTTTGAACTGGCTCTTGAAGCTGCCGCCACCACAGTGGGCGATCAACCGCAGCTTGGGCAGCTGATCCCGCAGCCGTTCCGCCAGCAGCATGCCTTCGCGCTGCGCCCGCTCCCCCACCATCACCAGATAGAGGTCGATGCCTGGCAGGCGCTCCGCCAGATCGGTCTCTTCGAGCAGCGCGATCAGCCGCTCCAGCCCCATCGCGAACCCCACTGCAGGCACCCGCCTGCCGCCAAGCTGCTCGACCAGGCCATCGAAGCGCCCACCGGCACAGACTGTGCCCTGGGCACCCAAACGGGTGGTAACCCACTCGAACACGGTGCGCGAGTAGTAGTCGAGGCCACGCACCAGGCGGGGGTTGGCGACGTAGGCCACGCCAGCCCCGTCGAGACCCGCCAACAGGGTCTCGAAGTGCGCCTTTGACTCATCACCCAGATACTCCATCAGACTCGGTGCCCCAGCCACCAGTTCCGCCATCTTGGGATTCTTGGTGTCGAGGATACGCAGTGGATTGCTCTCCAGACGGCGCCGGCTATCCTCGTCTAGCTGCTTCTGATGGGCGCGGAAATAGTCCACCAGGATCGCCCGGTAGGCCTGGCGCTCCTGCGAGGTACCGAGGGTATTGATCTGCAGCTCCAGCCCGTCGAGGCCGATCTCTTGCCAGATCCGGTGGGTGATCAGGATCTGCTCCAGATCCACATCGGGGCCTTCCAGACCGAAGCTTTCCACGCCGATCTGGTGGAACTGGCGGTAGCGCCCCTTCTGCGGTCGCTCGTGGCGAAACATCGGCCCTCGGTACCAGAGCCGCTGCACCTGATTGTGGATCAGGCCGTGCTCCAGCATCGCCCGCACGCAGCCAGCAGTACCCTCCGGGCGCAGAGTGAGACTGTCTCCGTTGCGATCGGCGAAAGTGTACATCTCCTTCTCGACGATGTCGGTCACCTCACCGATGGAGCGCTTAAACAGCTCAGTCTGCTCGACTATCGGCATACGGATCTCATCGTAGCCATAGCGGGTGAGCACCGAGCGTACCCGGTCCTCGAGAAAATGCCAGAGGGGGGTCTGTTGCGGCAGGATGTCCTTCATCCCGCGGATCGCCTGAATATTCTTTGCCATCGGCCAGTTACTGCGGATTGTCGCGTAAAATCAAACGCCGGAGCTTACCACGTCCGGCGAGCGGGTTATAACCCTGATGGCGTGTGTAATCAGTAGTCTGCAGGATCGAAGCGAAAACGGGCGACATTGCGGCGGGTGTGGGGCTCGAGATCGAATGTATCGCCATTGATACTCATGTTGACCGCTCCGGCATTGCCAAATAACACCCGATAGGGTGCCGGCCAATTGCCCAGCACCCGCCGGTCACCCACCTTCATGTTGCCGATCAGGCGAGTACGGCCGGAAGCATCGCGGATCTCTGCCCAACAGGAGTCGTTGAACTCGATCACCACACTGGGGAACGCAGAGCCCGGCTCAGCCGGAGCCGCGTCGACCTCGACAGACTCTTCCGCTTCGACTGCATCGGAGGTGGTCGGCGCCGCCTCCTGCAATGCCTCCACGACAACCTCTGCGCTCTGTTCAGCGGCGATCTCCGCTGCTGCACCAACCGGCTCGCGCGCATCAACCTGCGTTGTCTCTTCCGTCAGAGTCTGTGTAAGCGGCGGCGGCTCAACAACTGCTGCCTCATCCTGTGGAGTGGGCGGTTCAATCTCAGTTGCTGGGGCTATCTTCTTGGGCGTCACCTCGAGTGGCGGAGGTAGGCTAAGGCCTGGGTTGTCGGGCGCCGCTTCACCCTCCTCCAGCATCGACTCCTGCAGCGTCGCCTGGTCCGCTGTGCTCATATCGTGGAGCTCCTGCTCTCCCTGCCACCAGATCGCCAGCAGCAGCAGCAGGGCGATGACGATCACCCAGGTCACGATGCGCACTCCGCCATGGTTGCTACGCATCTCCTTCAGGACTTTGCGGTTGCCGTTGAGCGCGCGCGCTTCTTCCGGCAGTGGTGCAAGGGCCCGGTAGGCGTCGATCACCTCATGTTCCGGCACACCGAGGATGCGCGCGTAGTTTTTCAGATAGCCCTGCACAAACACCGGACTAGGTAGGACTTCATAGTCATCCCACTCGAGGGCCTCGATCATGGTTTCGCTCAGGTGCAGCTGGGCGGCTAGCTTCATCTGATCTATACCCAGCGCTTCCCGCTCTTTTCGCAAGCGGCTGCCAGGCCCCTCTATCGGCTGACCTGCTCCCATCTGCTCCGCATCTTTGGTGGAAAGTACACTCATTATCGTTCTATTTGGTTGAGGAGCTGTATCTCAGGAGCATCCGGGAATTTTCCCCTGAGCAGCCTCTTATACTTGGCAGCTTTCTCTTCATCCCCCAACGCCGTCTCGATCTGAATCCCCATCCAGAGCGAACCGGCGGTTGCCGCCACCTGTTGGTGGTATCGTTCGATATAGTCCCGCGCTGCGAGATGATTCTCCTGCTCCAGCATCATCCCGGCCATCTGGTAAAGGGCCAGAAAAAAGCGATCGTTGGCGCCCAACGCCCGTCGATAATAACGCTCTGCTGCCAATTTGTCGCCACTACGCTCGGCACACAGGCCAGCGTTGGTAAGCGCGATCCAGGGGGTCGGATAGAGCGGGTTCTCCAACGCCAGTTGAAACTGTTTGTCCGCCAGATCATATTGACCCCGTTTACAAAAGAAGCCGCCACGAGCATTGTGAATATAGGGGTTCTGTGGCTGGATCACCAAGGCTTCAGTATAGTGCTGATCAGCAAGCCCGACCTCACCCAACCGCTCATAGAGCAGTGCAATCACATTGTGTGCTTCGGCGCTCTTGGGGTCGAGCTCCAGGCCCCGCTTGAGCTTCTTCAGCGCTATCCCAAGCTGGCCCTCACGCATATAAACGATTCCCATCTCCACGTAGACATCGGCCGGGCTCTTCCGATTCTGATCGCCAAGGTTGCCAGTGGCCCCCCCTTCCGGCCTGAACTCGCCCTGGCTGGCACAGGCGCTGAGCAGCACCGCAAGCGACACTACTGCCAATCGGGTCAGCCAGAATCGTTGTTTCATCGCGCCCCTGCCTCCGCCGCCTGTTGCGGCATTTTTCTTTTCAGTTCACGCTGACTACGATCCTTTACCCGCCCCACCAGCTGGCCACAGGCGGCGTCGATATCCTCGCCGCGGGTCTTGCGGGTAATGGAGATGATGCCCGCTTTCATCAGGCGCTGGCGAAATACCTCGACCCGCTCCGGCGGAGAGGTTTTGTAGGAGGTGCCGGGGAAGGGATTGAAGGGGATCAGATTAAGCTTGGAGGGAGTCCCCTCCAGCAGCCGGATTAACGCCTTGGCGTGCTGGATCGAATCATTGATGCCATCCAGCATCACATACTCCCAAGTGATCTTGCGCCGCTTGTCGCCCTTGATGAAGTCACGACAGGCAGGGATCAGCTCCTCCAGCGGGTATTTCTGGTTGATCGGCACCAGCTGGTCGCGCAACTCATTGGTCGGCGCATGCAGCGACACGGCAAGGCTCACATCACTCACCTCGCGCAGCTGTCTTAGCGCCGGCACGATACCGGAGGTGCTGATGGTGACGCGATATTTGGAGAGCATGTAGGCGGAGTCGTCCTGCATGATATCCATCGCCGTCACCACCGCATCAAAATTGGCGAGCGGCTCACCCATCCCCATCAGTACGATATTGGTCGGTGGATGCCCCAGTTCACGGCTGGCAACCCAGACCTGGCCGATAATCTCCGCCACCGAGAGATTGCGGTTGAAACCCTGGCGAGCGGTGGAGCAGAAGCTGCAGTTGAGCGCGCAACCGACCTGGGAGGAGACACAGATGGTGGATCTCTCCCCATCCGGGATGTAGACCGTCTCGATACGCTGGCCATCATCCAGCTGCAACACCCACTTGCGGGTGCCGTCGCGGGCCGGCTGCTCAAACACCAGCTCCGGCAGACGGATCTCCGCCAGCGACTCCAGCTGCACACGCAACCGCTTGGAGATATCGGTCATCTGATTGAAGTCGATCACACCCTGCTTGTGGATCCATTTGAAGACGTTGCGCCCATGGAAGGCTTTGGAGCCCAGTTCGACAAAAAAGCGCTCCATCGACCGCTGATCGAGCTCCATCAGGTTGGTTTTGTTCAACTCAGACAAGCAGGTTTCCTCATTCCGCGGGATTGACGGCAGCACAGGCACTCAACAGGTAGGCATAGAAACAGATAATCCTGCCCCGCTCAACGTGTTACACGTCAGAACACGCTTAACCACAAGCATCAAAGGGATAAATTACCACAATCGAGCGAAAGACTTGGCGATTCTAGCCAGAGTCTCTGCCACAGGCAATCAGGCAGAGTGATTCAGAGGAAAGCAGAGGCAGGAGGGGCCGCCGCAAACCTGTATTGCGGCGGCCTCAGGAGAAAACATTGAGGTGGGAATCAGATGCCCAGCTTCTCCTTGATTGCCGCAACAACTGTATCACTGGAAGTGGAGTTGACATCCATCAACATCCCCTCGTTGCGGTAGAAGTCGGTCAGCGGCGCGGTCTTCTCATTGTAGACGTCGAGACGGTTGGAGATCGCCTCTTCGGTCTCGTCGTCGCGCTGCACCACATCGGCGCCACACTTGTCGCACTTGCCTTCCACCTTCGGCGGCATCGACTTGACGTTGTAGATGGCGCCACAGCCGACGCAGGTGCGACGGGTAGTGAGGCGGTCGAGGATCACGTCACGCGGCACGTCCAGGTTGACCGCAGCATCCAGCTCGATGCTGAGATCGGCCAGCAGGGTCTTAAGTTGCTCGGCCTGGGGGATGGTGCGAGGGAAACCGTCGAGCAGGAAACCGGCCTTGCAATCATCCTCCTGCAGGCGCTCTTTCATGATGCCCATGATCAGCTCGTCAGGCACCAGATCACCGGCATCCATAAAGGCCTTGGCCTGTTTGCCCAGCTCGGTGCCATCCTTGACTGCGCCGCGCAGGATATCGCCGGTGGAGATCTGTACGGAACCGTCGACAGCGGTCAGCAGCTTGGCTACGGTGCCTTTACCGGCACCCGGGGCGCCCAGAAGAATCAGTCGCATGGTTTTTCTCTCTGCAATCTATTTGATAAGGGGTAAGGAGTTTTCGGGGCGAGATTGTGTCGCCAAGTCGCGCAAAAAGCAAAAAAATCGCGCCTGAGCAGGGAATTCCAATCCGCAGTATGCCTCCCAACGATTGCCGCAGCCGCCGCTCAGTCAACCAGCCGATACACCTCGATCACATCCGGCAACTGCTCGACCTTCAGCAGCAGACGGCTGAGCTGGGCCATATCGGTAACTTCCACAGTAAAGCGCATGGTGGCCCGGTCCTGGGTGCGATCACTGTGGGTGTTGACCCCGATTACATCGACCTCCTCGTTGGTGAGGATCGAGGAGATATCACGCAGCAGGCCCTTGCGGTCGGCGGCATACACCTGAAAATCGACCGGGTAGACGGTTTCGTGGCGTTCGCTCCAGTGCACCTCCACCAGCCGCTTCTGCTCCTGGTCATTCATGCTGCGAATGTTGGCGCAATCGCGCCGATGCACGGTCACACCGCGCCCACGGGTGACAAAACCGATGATCGGGTCGTAAGGGAGCGGCTTGCAGCAGCGCGCCATGCTGGTGAGCAGATCGCCCACCCCCTGCACCACCACCTCGCCGCGGGCCGGCGGCTTGTTCAGGCTCCACTCTTCCGGCAGCGCCACACGAGGCGGCAGCTTGGGAGGCTCACTGAAGTTGGCGATATGCACCGGTGAGAGCTCACCGCGACCGATCGCGGCGTAGACATCCTCCCCCTTGTGCAGATTGTGACGCGCCGCGACCGCCTCCAGGTCGGGCCGTTCACTGATGCTCATGCGGGTCATTTCGCGCTCTAGGGCGGCCCGACCCAACTCCACATGGTGTTCGTAGTCGAGCTGCTTGAACCACTGGCGTACCCGCCCTCTGGCGCGGGAGGTGTGCAGATAGCCAAGATGGGGGTTGAGCCAGTCGCGGCTTGGACTGCCGTTTTTAGCGGTGAATATCTCCACCGTCTCGCCACTGCACAGCGGCCGGGTCAGCTGCACGATATGGCCATCCACCCGTGCGCCCTTGCAACTGTGCCCCACATCAGAGTGGATCGCATAGGCGAAATCGAGGGCAGTAGCCCCCTTCGGCAACTCCACCACCTTGCCCTGGGGAGTAAAAACGTAGATGCGGGTCACCTCCAGCTCGCTGTCGAACTGGGACAGAAAACCCACCGCCTCCTCGCCGCCATCCTTGAACTCGAGCCAGTGACGCATCCAGACGATACGACGCTCGAAATCCTCGTCATGCTTGGTGTTCTCTTTGTAGCGCCAGTGGGCCGCCACCCCCAACTCCGAATGGTGGTGCATGTCGTGAGTGCGGATCTGCACCTCCAGGGTTTTATCCTCGGGGCCAATCACTGCGGTGTGGATCGACTGGTACATATTCGTCTTGGGGGTGGCGATGTAGTCGTCAAACTCGCCGGGGATATGGCGCCAGAGACTATGCACGATGCCCAGTACCGCGTAGCAATCGGCCACATCCTCCACCAGCACCCGTACCGCACGCAGGTCGAAGATCTGCTCGATATCCACCGCCTTACGCTGCATCTTGCGCCAGATACTGTAGATGTGTTTTGGCCGGCCACTGATCCCCGCCTGGATGCCCGCCGCCTTGAACTTCTCCTCCAGCAGGGCGATGACATCCTGGATAAAACTCTCCCGGTCACTGCGCCGTCCATCCAGCTGACTGGCGATGCGCTTGTACGCCTCCGGCTCGAGAAAACGCAGACTGAGGTCTTCAAGCTCCCATTTTATCTGCCAGATGCCCAGCCGGTTGGCCAGCGGCGCGTAGATACTGCGGGTCTGCTCGGCGATGCGGCGCTGAATCTCGGCGGGAAAGTCGCGCGCAATGCGCATCAGGTGAAGCCGCTCCGCCACCACCACCAGCACCACCCGCACATCCTCGGCAATACCTAGCAGCAGGCGGCGCAGATTCTCCGCATGCTCTTCCTGGTCGCCGGCCGGGATCTCTCTGGAGAAGTCGGTGAGGGCGTCGATGCGCGCCATGTCACCGACCATGCGCAGAGTGGCCTCACCAAATCGTGCCGTCAATGCCTCCTGATCGCTCGCTTCGTCGTCAAGCACGCCGAGCAGGATCGCCGCCGCCAGGGTCTCCCGGTCGAGCCGCATGCTAGCCAGCACCTCGGCCACTGAGAGGGCATGACGGATGCGCAGTTCACCGCTCGGCAGACGCACCTCCCCCCCCCGCTCAAGCGCGGTCTGGCAGGCCATCTCCAGATATTCACGGTCACCCGGCTCGATCTGCGGCGCGAGACTATCGAGCCAGGCCTGGATCTTCTCGAGGTCGACCAAATCGCCTTCCGGCAGGTTTGTCGTAACACTGACCATGATTAGGGGATGAGTGGCCGCCCGCCCTCTCTGGCGGCCCTCAGATCAGTCGAGCACATGGCTGACCAGTCCGTCAGCCAACTTGGGTTCAAACCAGGTCGATTTCGGCGGCATCACTTCACCCGCATCGGCCACCGCCATCAGCGCCTCCATGCTGGTCGGGAAGAGCGAGAAGGCAACCTGCATCTCGCCGCTGTCGACTCGCGCCTCCAGCCCCTCTAAGCCACGAATGCCGCCGACAAAGTCGATGCGGCTGTCGCGGCGTGGATCAGAAATACCGAGGATCGGCTCGATCAGGTTGTCGGCCAGCAGACTGACATCGAGCCGCGCCACCGGATCGTCCGCTGGGATGCGCGCCGGGTCGAGGCTCAGGCGGTACCACTGGCCGTCGAGGTACATGCCGAACTCGGCGGTGCCGGCGGGCTTGACCGGGGTGTCGCTCATCTCCAGGGTGAAGGCCGCCTCCACCTTCTCCAGGAAGGCCGCCTTGTCGAGGCCATTGAGATCCTTGACCACCCGGTTGTAGTCGAGGATCTGCATCTGGTTGTGAGGGAAGATCACCGACAGGAAGTAATTGTAGGACTCCTCGCCGGTATGCTTGGAGTTGGCCGCCTTGCGCGCCGCACCGACCCGCGAGCCGGCCGCCGAGCGATGGTGGCCATCGGCCACATAGAGCGCGGGCATCGCATCGAATTCGCGGGTGAGCTGCTCCACCACCTTCTCATCGTCGGCAACCCAGATCTGGTGGCGCACGCCATCGGCGGCTGTAACATCCATATCGGCGGCCCCTTCGGCGATCAGCGCGAGGGTGTCGTCCACCGCCACGGCACTCGGATAGACTAGGAATACCGGCCCGGTCTGGGCATTCAGCGCATCCACCTGACGCACCCGGTCGTCCTCTTTGGCGGGACGGGTGAATTCATGTTTTTTGATGCGATCGTTATCGTAGGCCTGCACCGAGGCGACCGCCGCCAACCCGGTCTGCACATGCTCGCCCATGGTGAGGCGATAGACATAGAAGCAGGGTTTGGCGTCACGAACCAGCACCCCTTCTTGCTCCATCTTCGCCAGATTCTCCGCCGCCTTAGCGTAGACCTCCGGCGAGTAGGGATCGGTACCGACCGGCAGATCCACCTCGGCGCGAGAGATGTGCAGAAAGCTCCAGGGGCGGCCTTCGACCATCTCGCGTGCCTCCGCCTCATTCATCACGTCGTAGGGAGGGGCGGCAACATCTTCGGCGCGGCCATTCGCGGGCCGCAGCCCCGGAAACGCTTTGATTAGCGGCATCTATCTGATCCTTATAAATCGTGTAATGGCGAGCCTCTCTCACCATAGGAAATCGTTAAACGCGCAGATTGTTTCAAATGCACAAGCTACAGATCAAGCACTGCCGAACAGTCAACACTCCAGCGCCCAACTTTTTCTACCCCAAATTGTGCCGTTAACTTGATCCCCGTCACACTCAACCCCCATGTCAGAAAATTCCTACATGGGTTGCGGATCTTTCCCCCTACCCTCTCCACCACCCTGTGACATCCTTGAATTGTCGCCAACAGGACGACAGGGAAGCCATAAGGAACAGGGACGTCTCAAGGACGGAACCGTTTGCCAACCAAGCAGGGCGACATGCCCCACTTCCATGGAATGGGAGGTGGGGTTTTTCCGTTGAGCCTCTGCAGACTGACCGCTCCCTGGCCTTACTCCGAGCACTCGCCGTTTCACAAGCGAGGCACGTGGGTTTGTTCAGTCAGCCCGCCACAGACGCTGTTCAGGGGCGTTGAACGCCCGCCAAAGCTCCCGATAGCTCTGCCCTGTTACGGGATGGATCTCATCACCAGCCACTTCAGACAACGGCAACAGCACAAAGGCGTAGCGAGTAATCTCATCACGCGGCAGTTGCAGGCCGGGCTCATCCACCACCACATCGCCGTAGGTCAACAAGTCGACATCGAGGGTGCGCGGGGCAAACTTGTCAGACTCACGCTGTCTGCCATTTTTTTCTTCGATCCAGCGCAGCTTCAGCACCAGCTCTTGCAGCGACAGGCGGGTAGCGATCCCCACCACCAGGTTGTGAAAGTTATCTCCCTCGAACCCCACCGCCTCGCTCTCATAGATAGGGGAGATCACCAGCTCGCCAAACTCAGCAGTCAGATCGGTTAGCGCCTGCAGAATATAGCGCCGCGGCTCAATGTTGCTGCCTAGGCTCAGCCAGGCGCGCACCAGCTCCGCCTCAACCACGACTGCCGCGCTCGATGATCACGCCGACATCCTGGGCGGCACTCACCGCCCCCGCCTTGTTGGCGGTCAGGCGCAGCCAGGGCACATCAAACTCCTCAAGCACGATCTGTGCGCAACGTTCCGCTAGGGTCTCCACCAGCTGAAAACTGCTCGCCTCGACAAACTGGATCAGACGCTTGCTGACCGCCTTGTAGTCAAGGGTATCCTCGATGCCATCCGAGGCTGCTGCTCTGGCCACATCGGCCCCCATCTCCAGATCGAAAACCACCGTCTGTTTGATCTCCCGCTCCCAGTCATAGATACCAATGACTGTATCGATGCTCAGGCCCCGGATGAATACTATATCCATTCAATCTTCCGTTTGGGTTGGCAAATGGGCCACATGGTAGTGGAGTGGGCCACAATGACAACCCCTGCAGCGACAGCGAAAAGTGTGCGGAATAATCAAGTGCTGCAGCGAGGCAGGTGCGAACAGCTCCATGTCGCCCTGACCACAGGCTCCTAGCCGTCGCTGCTCTCCCTGGGTATGCCGGCCATCCGGTGTTCACTTGATTAACAACATCCTTGACCTGCTGCGGGTGAGCAGGTCCAATTCGCCCATGATTATCGATACCCTGCTGATCCTCTCCGCCTACCTGTTGGGCTCCATCTCCAGCGCCATCATCGTCTGCAAGTTGATGGGGCTACCCGATCCGCGCACCCAGGGCTCCAACAACCCAGGCGCCACCAACGTGCTGCGCATCGGCGGCAAGAAGGCGGCGGCCATCACTCTGCTGGGCGACATGCTAAAAGGCCTGCTGCCGGTACTGGCAGCCCACCTGCTCACCGACTCGCCCCTGACCTTCGCCCTCACCGCCATGGCGGCGTTTCTCGGCCATCTCTACCCAATCTTTTTTGGTTTTCAGGGCGGCAAAGGGGTAGCCACCGCCCTCGGCACCCAGTTCGGACTCGCCTGGCAGATCGGCGGCAGTGTGGCGCTGATCTGGCTCTTCATGGCCAAGGTAATGAAAATTTCCTCCCTTGCCGCGCTGGTCTCGATGGCGCTGGCGCCCGTGATCGTCTGGTGGTTTTGGCCCGCGCCAGAGTTGATCTCAATGCAGGTGATGATGAGCCTGCTGCTGTTCTGGCGGCATCGCAGCAACATCCAGAATATGTTGGTAGGCTCCGAAGAGCCGATCTCCAAGGAACAGGGGCCCAAGACCTAAACCGGTTGGAGTGTCTCCATCAGCCAGCGGGGTTGGGCGGAAAAACGCAGCGGCTCCGACTGCCCCGCCCTGAGCCGCTGCCAGCCGGCATAGGCGATCATCGCGCCATTATCGGTGCAAAATTCCGGTCGCGGGTAGTAGGCCAGCCCGCCCTCCTTCTGCATCATCGCGCCGATCGCCGCACGCAGACGCTGGTTGGCGCTGACACCACCGGCCATCACCAGGGTCGAGACCCCGCTCTGGCGCACCGCCCGCCGGCACTTGATGCGCAGCGTATCGACTACCGCATCCTCGAAAGCACGGGCAATATCTGCCAGGGTCTGGCGACTGACCATTTCCCCCTCCTCCCGCCGAGCAGCCTGCAGGGTATTTAGAGCAAAAGTCTTGAGACCACTAAAGCTGAAGTCGAGACCAGGCCGGTCGGTCATCGGACGCGGAAAGCGATAACGCCCCGGATCGCCCTGCTGTGCCAGCTGCGCCAGCTCTGGGCCACCCGGATAGGGCAACCCAAGCAGCTTGGCAGTCTTATCAAAAGCCTCTCCAGCCGCATCGTCCAACGACTCACCCAGCACTTGGTAGCGACCGATCCCTTCCACCAGCACCAACTGGGTGTGACCACCGGAGACCAGCATCGCAACAAACGGGAAAGGCGGCGGCTCGGCCTCCAGCATCGGCGCCAGCAGGTGGCCCTCCATATGATGTACGCCAATCGCCGGCACCCCCCAGGCCCAGGCCAAACTACGGCCGATGGCGCTGCCCACCAGCAGTGCCCCCACCAGCCCGGGACCAGTAGTGTAGGCAACGCCGTCTATCTGTTCCGCACCGAACCCCGTCCCCCGCAGAACCTGCCGGATTAGCGGCAACACCTTGCGCACATGGTCCCGCGAGGCCAGCTCCGGCACTACGCCGCCATATTCGGCATGCACTGCGATCTGGCTGTGCAGCGCGTGGCCAACTAAGCCCTGTTGGCTGTCATAAAGGGCGATGCCCGTCTCATCGCAGGAGGTTTCGATCCCAAGTACTCGCATCGCCCAATCGACCCTCTTAGTCATTACGAAACAAAATCAGGCGGCCAAGTTTAGCAGACAATCCCACACCACTTTTGAAAAGCACAGAGCCATGTTGTAGAATTCGCGCCTTTCAACCGGGCCCCGGCCAAACAACTGAAATTCTGAGGAACAACTACAGATGCCCAACGTACGCGTCAAAGACAACGAACCTTTCGAAGTCGCCCTGCGCCGCTTCAAGCGATCCTGCGAGAAAGCCGGCGTTCTCGCCGAGGTCCGTCGCCGTGAGTTCTACGAAAAGCCCACCTGGGAACGCAAGCGCAAAGCTGCCGCCGCCGTCAAGCGTCATCTGAAGAAGCTCTCTCGCGAGAACCGCCGCTGGGAACGCCAGTACTGATCGCTTTCTGCGACAGGGATCTCTGAACGATGTTGAAGCAACGCATCCAGGATGACGTAAAGGCCGCGATGAAGGCCAGAGAGAAGCAGCGCCTCGGCACGCTGCGCCTGATCACCGCTGCGATTAAGCAGCGCGAGGTCGATGAGCGCATCGAACTCGATGACGATCAGGTGCTTGCCATCCTAGAGAAGATGATCAAGCAACGTCGTGACTCGATCGCCCAGTATCAGCAGGCCGGCCGCGATGAGCTGGCCGCTCAGGAGCAGAGCGAGATCGAGATTATCCAGGACTACATGCCTGAAGGTCTCAGCACTGAAGAGATCAACTCCCTGATCGAGGAGGCGATTGCCTCCTCGGGCGCCTCCGCCATGAAAGATATGGGCAAGGTGATGGGGCAGCTCAAACCCAAGATGCAGGGCCGCGCCGACATGGGGCAGGTCAGCGCCCTGGTCAAGCAAAAGCTCTCCGGCTAACCTTCTCTCCCCTCTCGGCTGGGGGCATCAGCTATCTTATGCGTTATCCCCAGCATCGCAGATAGCTTCAGACCCATGGCCGGCCGAATCCCCCATCACTTCATCGATGAACTACTCAGTCGGGTGGACATCGTCGATCTGGTCAACCAGCGAGTGCCGCTAAAGCGCGCTGGCAAAGAGTACCAGGCCTGTTGCCCGTTCCACGACGAAAAGACCCCCTCCTTCACCGTCAGCCCGGAAAAACAGTTCTACCACTGCTTCGGTTGCGGCGCTCACGGCTCCGCCATCAGCTTCCTGATGGACTACGACAACCTGGGGTTTATCGAGGCGATTGAGGAACTCGCCACCAGCACTGGCCTCGAAGTCCCCCGCGAAGGTGGCCTGCCGCAAGGGCCAGACCTGCGCCCCCTGTTCCAACTTATGGAGCGCACCGCCAGCTACTACCGGCATCAGCTGCGCGACCACCCCCAGGGGCAGACCGCCATCGACTATCTGAAACAGCGCGGCCTGACTGGCGAGATCGCCGCCACCTTCGGCATCGGCTTCGCTCCCCCAGGCTGGGACAACCTGCTGCAGCACACAGGCCAACAGAGTGAGACACTGCGCCAGCTGCGTGAGACCGGCATGATCACGGAAGGAGAAGGCAAACACTACGACCGCTTTCGCAACCGCATCATGTTCCCGATCCGCGACCGGCGTGGCCGCACCATCGGTTTTGGCGGCAGGATATTGGAGGATAGCGCCACGACGGACAGGGCGCCAAAAGCGGCCGGCCCCAAATACCTCAACTCCCCCGAGACCCCCTTGTTCCACAAGGGGCGCGAACTCTACGGCCTGTTTGAAGCCAGCCAGGCACTGCGCAAGATCGACTCCTTGCTGGTGGTCGAAGGCTACATGGATGTGGTTGCCCTGGCTCAGTTCGGCATCCGCAATGTGGTAGCCACCCTCGGCACCGCGACCACCAAGGAGCATCTGGAGCTGATCTTCCGCATCTGTCCCGAGGTGATCTTCTGTTTCGATGGCGACCGCGCTGGCCGTGATGCTGCCTGGAAGGCCCTGCAGACCAGTCTGCCGGTGATGCGCGAGGGACGTGAGGTGCGCTTTCTGTTCCTGCCTGATGGCGAAGACCCCGACACCCTGGTGCGCAAAGAGGGGGTAGAACAATTCAGCGACAGAGCGAAAGCGGCCATGCCACTCTCCCGCTTCCTGTTCGACCAACTCAGCAGCCAGATCGACATGCAGTCGATCGACGGCCGCGCACGCCTGGCGCAGCTAGCGAAACCCCTGCTTGAGCAGCTACCCGCCGGCCTCTTCCGCCAGATGATGTTTCAGGAAATCGAAGGACTGGTCGGCATCAAGCCGGGACAACTCGACAGCAGCACACCACAAAATCAACAGGGCAAGCCCGGCTCCACCTCTCGAAAAAAATACCAGCAACAACGTCTCACACCCCTGCGTAGCGCCATTGCGCTGTTGCTTGACACCCCCACCCTGGCACAGCTGGCAGCGGACACCGATGACGATTGGCAACAATGGCAAGCTCCAGGAGTACCGCTGCTACGCCAGCTACTTGAATTAATCCGGGCCCAACCTACGCTTAATAAAGCGGCCATCATCGAACGCTGGCGAGACCAGGAAGCCTTCGCCGCATTGGATAAATTAGCCACCTATCGATTTGATCTTCCTGGCATGGACAAAGAGGCGGAATTTCGCGATGCGATCAGCAGACTCAATCAGCAATACCGCAAGCAGAGCGCAAAAACGCCACACAAGCTCAATCCTAGCGAGCTCTCCGAGGAAGAGCGTCGGGCACTTCGACAACGCTTTCCTGGTCAAAGATAGGCGGCCACGCTGAATCAATGCAAAAAACCCGGGTAAAGCGCTATCGCTGCCCTGGAATCATGCTAGAATGGGGAGTTTATTCGTCGGCACTCGCCTGACTCGGACTACAAGGTTGAAAATGAATCAGGAACAACAGCGATCACAGCTAAAACAACTGATTGCAAAAGGTAAGGAACAGGGCTTCCTAACCTATGCGGAAGTCAACGACCATCTGCCCGAAGGCATCGTCGAGCCGGAGCAGATCGAAGACATCGTACGCATGATCAATGACATGGGGATCACCGTACACGAAACCGCCCCCGACCTTGAAGACAAGACCCTGAGTGACGAAGCTGTCACCAGCGATGATGACGCCGCCGAAGAGGCCGCCGCCGCGCTGGCCAGCGTCGACAGCGAGTTTGGCCGCACCACCGACCCGGTACGAATGTACATGCGCGAGATGGGCACCGTCGAGCTGCTAACCCGCGAAGGCGAACTGCGCATCGCCAAACGCATTGAGGACGGCCTCAAACAGGTCTCCGCTGCCCTCGCCACCTTCCCCGTCACCATCGAGATGCTGCACAGCATGCTCACCAAGGTCGGTGAAGGTGAGAAGCGTATGGCGGATGTCATCAATGGCTTCATCGACCCGAACGAGACAGACGAGATCCCCATCCCGCGCCCCCCTCGAGCGAAAGATAGTGGCGACGAGGAAGATGAAGAACCCGTCGATACTGGCCCCGATCCTGAAGAGGTTGCCGCCAAGACAAAGGAACTAGGCAAGCGCTACAACGCCCTCTGCAGCGCACTCAAGAAGCATGGCCGCAACAATCCCAAGACCCAAAAGGCGCTCGAGGCCTGCGCTGAAAGCTTCCTCGAGTTCAAACTGGTCCCGAACGCGTTCAATCACCTTGTCGCCAGCCTGCGAGACACCATCGCTCGGATTCGCGCGCAAGAGCGGATCATCATGAATCTTTGTGTCGACCGGGCGCGTATGCCCAGAAAAGAGTTCATCGCTTCTTTCCCCGACAACGAAACCAATCCGGACTGGCTGCAGCAGCAACTTGATGCCGGTAAATCCTACAGCGAGCCGCTGCAAGAGTATGCCGACGATATCGCCCGCGCCCAGAAGCGCCTGATCACTCTCAAGCAGGAGTGCCAGCTCACCATCAGCGACATCAAAGAGATCAATCGCAAGATGTCCATCGGTGAGGCCAAGGCCCGTCGCGCAAAGAAAGAGATGGTCGAGGCCAACCTGCGTCTGGTGATCTCCATCGCCAAGAAATACACCAACCGCGGCCTGCAGTTCCTCGACCTGATCCAGGAGGGAAACATCGGTCTGATGAAGGCGGTGGACAAGTTCGAATACCGGCGCGGCTACAAATTCTCGACCTACGCCACCTGGTGGATTCGTCAGGCCATCACCCGCTCCATCGCGGATCAGGCACGCACCATCCGCATCCCTGTGCACATGATCGAGACCATCAACAAGCTTAATCGCATCTCCCGTCAGATGATCCAGGAGATGGGCCGCGAGGCTACCCCGGAAGAGCTGGCCGAGCGCATGGAGATGCCCGAGGACAAGGTCCGCAAGGTTCTGAAGATCGCCAAAGAGCCGATCTCCATGGAGACCCCGATTGGCGACGATGAAGACTCCCACCTGGGCGACTTCATCGAAGACTCCGGCGTTGTCTCGCCAGTCGACTCAGCCACTTCGGAGGGCCTGCGCGAAGCGACCCAGAACATGCTCTCCGGACTCACTTCCCGTGAAGCCAAGGTACTGCGCATGCGTTTCGGTATCGACATGAATACCGACCACACCTTGGAAGAGGTCGGCAAACAGTTCGACGTCACCCGCGAACGCATCCGACAGATCGAGGCCAAAGCACTACGCAAGCTACGCCACCCCTCCCGCTCCGAGCGGATGCGCAGCTTTCTGGACAACGAATAAGCTGGCGGGTCTATCCCGCCCTCTTTTCAGCAGCGTTTTATCTGCTAGAATTCGCGCCGTCCATAACGCCTTGCGCCTGTCGGCGGCAAATCCCATCGGGCCCTTAGCTCAGTTGGTTAGAGCAGGGGACTCATAATCCCTTGGTCGTAGGTTCGAGTCCTACAGGGCCCACCAATAAAAACAAATAGTTACAGAAGGTTCCAGGCCACCTGGCTGATCAACCCAATCCAAGCAAATCTTCTTTAGAGAGATCAGACGCCAGCACTTTGAACACCTGCCGGGAATAATGGCTCATCGCCTGCTGGTCTTTCAGCAGGTGAGTGGCATCTTCCCTATCTTTGCTCTCTAAAAGCATGGTCAGCACCGCGCTGGTCACCACCCTTTGCAGATCGCCACCCTGCATCATCTGCTCTTCGCTGTTGCCGACTTCGATCTGCTTGCGCACGATGGGATCACGGCGCGCCTGCTCGCCGATTGCCAGCAGATTGCCCATGCGCTTGATGCGATCCCCTTCCGAGAGACCCTCGCCAAACAGGCTGTTCAGGGCGTGAATGATTTCGCTGATTCGCTCACGCGTCCGGTCTCGACCCTCGCTGATGCCACCGGCAACCGGGCACAACTCGGGAGCGTCCTCCTTCACCCCAAGCGTCATATCCGTCCCCTCGCGCTGATAGAGCTTGAGGTGAGTCATGCGCAGACCGGAGAGATCGATCTCCGTCATCGGCACATTGGCCAGCCGTTTCACATAGAGACGGATAAAGCGACTGAGCTTCTCCAACTCGGGATCACCCAGCGGTACCACCTGGGCGATGAATTCGTAGAGGCGTACAAACTTGCGCATGCCGTCGCGCAGCTTCATCAAGCCGTCACGCTCGGCAGCGTATTCGGCGCG
>NZ_AFOC01000033.1:0-34500 GCF_000224455.1 endosymbiont of Riftia pachyptila (vent Ph05) | reverse complement strand
ACTTGTAATTACCCTCGAAAAAACGTTATTTTTTTGGGCGTTGTATTTGTGGTTATTTATGTCTGGGACATAAGGCTGGGTGCCTGGCAGAATGTCTATAGAAAAATCTTTTTTATAATATCTCGGTAGAGGCGACTGTCCAGCAAGCGTACGGAGTGAAAGTTTCAAGACATCGATTGATAGGTAACTCTGCACAATGGATGGAGGGGGTTTTTTCTGGGCGATATAGTCTGGAATCGTCCCTTTGATGTCATTAGTAAAGAAATTGAATCCATCTACTCCGATAATAACCAGTTTTGGTTGGTACCCTCTGTCTTTCAAATAAGTAGCGAAAGAATTAAATTCACCAACAGCCCCCCAGAAAAAGAAAAGTTAAAGCATGTGTGGCCTTTAATCCTGCTTTCATCGAGTAATGTTGTTCTGGAACTACCAAAGATATAGCAATCATAATCATGTGGATTTTTTAAAAAACGATTCATTTTGGAAAGGCGCTCATTAAATACGTAATTCTGATGTGTGACTACGTTTCCTTTGAGATACCAGAGTGGGTCCAGTGTGCAGTTTATAATAAAAACGCAATATAAGATTAGCCCTATTATTGTTGACAGAAATAACATGTATTGTTTAGAAGCCAGGGTTAACATGTTTAATCCTCAAAACTGAAAATATAGGAACTCGGAAACCTGAGAAAGACTTAGTAGAGAAGAAGCGCCCAAAATGGCAATCCATACAGACCATGCCACACTTGGCCTCCAATAAAATTTTCGATTCAATGATTGCAATAAAACAGGCTTGTCTGTGCGCCAGGAATATCCGTATGCTGGCCGATATTTTGCGAATAATTGCTGCGTGTTGGGTATAAACCAGACAATTGCCGTAAGGGCAAAGAACATCAATATTACCTTGATATCGCTCGCTGAAATCGATGGCCCATTAAATTGAAACCCCATAAAAACCAGGAGGTCTCCAATAAATCCAAGATTCTCACTTGGCGTGTGAGGAAGATTGGTGAACCCTTTTAGGATTTGCATTGCGCCATCAAACGATTCTGCGCGAAAAAATATCCAAGCAAACATCACAAGAAATAGCGTGACAATACGCGAGATAGCAACAGACCACCACTTATTGATACGTCGCTTCCAAATTTTCTGCCATCCATGATTGACGATCAAGTAGAAGCCATGCAATGCCCCCCAAAAAACGAACGTCCAACCGGCGCCGTGCCAAAGCCCCCCAAGAAGCATGGTGGCCATTAAATTTATATGCCGTCTAGAACGCCCCTTTCTATTCCCTCCCAAAGGGATATAAATATAATCTCTCAGAAATCTGGATAGAGTAATATGCCATCTACGCCAAAAATCAATGATATTTTCTGCTTTGTAGGGGGAATTGAAGTTCAAAGGGAGGCGAATACCAAACAGTCTTGCAATTCCAACTGCCATGTCAGAATAGCCTGAAAAATCAAAATATAGTTGGAATGTGTAGGCAATAACTCCTTCCGCAACCTCAAAAAAATGCAGTACCTCGCCATTCTCGGCAGCACTAAAAACCGGAGAAGCTAGAACGGACAAATTGTCGGCAATAACTACTTTTTTGAATAGCCCGACTAAAAAAATCGATATTCCTATTGTAATGTTGAAATGGTTGAGCTTGTAGGTCTTGCCCTCCTTAAACTGAGGAAGCATCTCTTTGTGGTGGACAATGGGACCTGCTATTAGTTGTGGGAAAAATGTGACAAATAAGCAGTAGTCAAGAAAATTGTATTCCTTGACTTCACCTTTCCATGCGTCTACCAAGTAAGCTATTTGCTGAAATGTAAAGAAAGATATTGCAAGAGGCAAAACTATGCTTTCTATCTGGATGTCAGATAAACCTGTCCTGTTTATCGTATCTATGAAAAAGTTGACGTATTTATAATAGCCCAACAGCAAAATGTTGGCGACCACCCCAATGGCCAAAACAATATTTTTTAACTGACCTTTGGTTGCGGAGGCAGATAACAAAACTCCTAGTGAATAATTTACAAGAATAGACCCAACAATTACCCACAAATAGGCTGGATTCCAGTA
Organism: endosymbiont of Riftia pachyptila (vent Ph05); assembly: GCF_000224455.1. Taxonomy (NCBI): domain Bacteria; kingdom Pseudomonadati; phylum Pseudomonadota; class Gammaproteobacteria; species endosymbiont of Riftia pachyptila. Next base: position 32,431 of record NZ_AFOC01000033.1, on the reverse strand, counting down.
CCCATAAAAAAACAAAGATGCTAACACTAACCATGAAGTTGCGATTCTAAAGTGGCCACGATTGCCAATAAGATAAAAAACAATCGCTGCGATTGGCAAGAAGGCGAAAATAAAAAATGGCGAATTAAATAACATCTGATTTTAACAACTACAGTCACTTAGCGATGATGGATGATATTGCGGCCAGGCCTATGATTTATGGTTTTTCCTATGTGTAACTATCCACCGCCTCCTTGAACGCTTTACTCAGTGATACTGCCTTGTGCACCAGGTTGTAATGACAGGCAATACAGGTTTTCTTTTCCTCATGGTTGCCTTATGGTCACGTTCCCCTCATTTTTGTCAGGGTTTTACTGCCTCCCAGACCTGCCAGGCGCGGCAGTTCTTACTGTCGTTGATAAGCATCCGCAGGCATACCTTCTCGGCCATGGCGGAGAGGCACCCCACCATGGCCTCCGGTTTGTTCCTGTCGTGGGAGTATTCTCCGATCAGATCCTTCGTCCCCATGATGTGATTCAGGAAAAATTCCTATTCCTATCCTTCAAGCGCTGCCGCCACACTACTTCCGCAGGCGGTAATAACCAGGATCTGTGTCATGCGTTTCATGACATCTCCTCTGTCGCTTGTTTTTCTAAAACAGAATCAAGCAATATTTATACCAACCCGTCATTGGGAAATAATATCGTAAGATCAATAGGATGCGAGCTATACACGGGGCGGCGGCGCATGGGCCTGTAACTGAAAGATGACAAGTGTGGGGCTACGTCACATAAAACTGTCACTGAACGATGACAGATGTCACGATTTCCCGACAAACCCCCAGCGTTTCATTCGCACGTAGAGATTCTGGCGGGAAAGCCCACTTTGCCGAGCGGCTTCGGAGACGTTATCACCTGTTGCCTCCAATAGGCGGGTAAGGTAATCACGTTCGAAATTTCCACGAGCCTCTTGGTAGGGAAGGAGCGTGCCGATTTCCTGCACCATTGGCTCCGAAGTTTGCGCGATGAGATCCAAGTCATCCGCGGTAACGGGTCCGTCGCTCTTGAGGGCCACAGCCCGTTCAATGGCATGCTGGAGTTGGCGTACGTTGCCTGGCCAGGGACAGGTTTCTAGGGCACGAATGGCCCCTGGCGTCAGAGGCCCTGCTGTCTTGTCGAATTTGGCATTGAAATGGGCCAGAAAGTGGGTGCTGAGCGCCAGGACATCCTCCCGTCGCTCGCGCAGGGGCGGCAAGGGGAGCGCCACCACGTTGATGCGGTAGAAAAGATCCTCCCGGAACCGGCCCTCTTTTACCTCGTCCTCAAGCCGTTTGTTGGTGGCACAGATCAGGCGGAAGTCGCTGGAGCGCACCTGGGTGCTCCCCAGACGGGTAAAGGTTCGCTCCTGCAGAACCCGCAACATACTGGTTTGCAGTTTCTGGCTCATGTCCGCAATCTCATCCAGAAACAGCGTGCCACCATCTGCCTCCTCTAGGTAGCCTACTGTGGTTCGGACTGCTCCGGTAAATGCCCCTTTTTCAAAACCAAAGAGGGTGCTTTCAAGAAGCTGCTCTGACTGAGCACCACAGTTGATTGCCATGAAGCGCCCTTCAGTGCGCGAACTTGCGTTATGAATCAGTTGGGCAACCAACTCCTTGCCTGTTCCGCTCTCGCCTTCGAGAAGGACAGTGGTATCCAGCGGAGCTACCTGTTCCATCTGTTGCAACAATCTTTCGATAGCCGGGGAACTGCCAATCAGAATAGGCCCTCGCTGCCGAGCTCCTAGTGATTCGCGCAAATCCCTGATCTCTCGATAGGCACGATCCAACTCCAGCCCCTTCTCTATAACCGCTTCCAGCTCCTCCAGATTCTCGAAGGGTTTGGTCAGGTAATCGAACACCCCCTCCCTGACAGCCCGGACCGCGTCCCGGACGTCGGCGTAACCGGTGATGAGGATGGCGACCTGTTGGGGGCGCTGATGCCGCATCTCCCGCAGCAGATCCAGTCCATTCGCATCGGGAAGGCGCTGGTCCATCAGGATGAGGTGGTAATCTCGTGCGCGGAACTTGCTCTTTGCTTCCGCACCATTGAGTGCGAAATCCACTTTCGTCTGGCTGTTGCGGAACAGGCCCTCCAGTAAGGTCCGCGTATAGGAATCGTCATCGACAATGAGGATTTTAGGCGTCACTGCGCATTTGGCTCCGTGTCGGGCAGCCAGATGGTGAAACGAGCCCCGCCTTCGGGCCGGTTTTCAGCAATTATCTGACCGGCATGCTGAACCATGATATGTTGCACTACCGATAGCCCGAGACCAATGCCCTCCGATCGGGTGGTAAAAAACGGAACAAAGAGCTTACCCAGCGCCTCCTTTGATAATCCCGAGCCTTGGTCCTCAACCACCAAACTCCAGCCGGGGCCGTCTCCACGCTCATTCTTCCCCTGCATCAGCCTTACCGCGATGACACCATTCCATTCGCTCGCTTGTGCCGCATTGTTCAGGAGGTTGAACAGGGCGTGGCGAATCAGGGTCGGGTCTACGGAAAGTATGATGGGATCCTGAGGTAGCTGGATCATCGTCTCCGGATGGTATTTGGTACTCTGCTGAAACAAAGATAACGTCTCCCGCACCAGCTCGCACATATCCGTCGGTACCCGCTCAAAGTGGGATATCTTTGTAAACTCCAGCATGCGTTGCACGAAAGTCCGGCAGTCGCTGCCCGCCTGATGGATCTGCCCCAGGATCTCGCATGTGCGTTCTGGATCTTTAGCCTCGCGCTGCGCAAGTTGTGCCAGGTTCATCACGCCCACCAGGGGATTGTTGATCTGGTGTGCGATCTCACCGATCATCTGCCCCATGGCGGAGAGCTTTTCCATTTGCACGATCCGTTCGTGCTCGGTGCTCAACTTCGACAACTGACTTTCCGCCTGGCATTGGCGCCAGTAGACAGCACGGAACAAACCGAACAACGCAGCATACAAGAGTAGGCCGCCCAGTCCCGCAACCAGCCATTGCAGCGCCATCCCCCGTCGAATCTGCTCGTTCAGCGTGGCCGCCGAACGATAGAGTCCCAACACGCCCTGGTAGGATGGCTTCCCGGGTGCTGTCGGCCGGATGCTGAAGGGTACGTAGAACTCCACCACAGGGTTCGCAACCGCATTGCTGCCGGCATCTGAATATTCCTCCTGAGAATAGAACACCACATCTGTGCCACCCATGATGGCCGCGTGAAATTGAAGGTTATTGTCGACCTTCGTACCAATGAAGGAGGGTTCGTCTGACCAGGCGATCTCACCTTGCCGGTTATACACTTTGATGCGGATGACTTCCGAGAGGTTGGTTAACATGAGAAACCGGCGAGTAAGTCGCCCCTCCTTGTAAGCATCGTGGTGTCTCCTGGATCCTCGCTGACATGCTCCTGCGAAGCAATGGCCTGTACAAAATCCCGGATGATGAGTGCTTCCCGATCGAGAATGGCCTGGCGGAAGAAACTGGAAAGCACAAAGCCAGTACCCAAAACCATCAGCGTGATAAGCACCAGGCTCATCACAGTGAAGGTCCTAAGCGGCGAACTGTTTAACAGGCGATGCATGATAGCCACATCCACATTTGGATTTTATCGTTTGAGGTCACGGTAGAAGTTTTCGTGTGCACCGAGGCCAAGCAGGGTCAAGGTGAGTTGGTCGGCCATTTTGAACCTGTAAACCTGAACGCCAGTCAGATCACCGACCTTCATTTCGCAGGCAGCAGGGTTGGCCATAATTTCGCGAACCGCTTTACCTAGATCCCGTTTTTGGTTTTTATGGGTTTTTTTTACCACCGTCTTGATGCGGGTAGTTTGCAATACTCGCATCAGACGATTTCCCCAAACTGATATTCGGATCGTTCTCCTTCAGTCGCCTCTTCCCGGGCAATCAAGATCTCGCGGATAAAGGCACAAGGAAGGTCCGGATTCTCTTCGGCTATTTTGCTGATACGGGACCAGTATTCGAACTGCTTAGGCATCGAACGGCAGTAAACCGCGCCATAGCGGCGTGCCTCGGAAACGCGGTTGTCAAAAAATTTAACGCTGGTAGCCATGATTCACCTCAGAGTTGGCTATATTTTGGCGCAAACAGCAACCTTTTACCTCCTTTGGTCGATATATAGCGTAACTCTACTAGGGTTCCTCAGCGCTGCCTTAGGCAATGAACAGGCATTGCTGAGCTTTATACGACGTATCTCATTCCCACCCAGAGCGTGGAACCCGATTAAAAAGAAAGCACCCCGGCCTAAAAGGCTCGCACTAACAATACTCCGTAGTTTTCAGCTTAGTTTCAGGTTGTGTGGCTACGCTCTCCAACATAAATGGAGAGGCGCTATGACCACAGAACATTCAGAGAAACAGATCAAGGTTTGGGATCCACTGGTGCGGCTGTTCCACTGGTCCCTGGCAGTCTCCTTTTTGTTGGCCTATCTCAGCGAAGACGATTTCACCTCTTTGCACATCATCGCAGGCTACTCGGTCGGTGGGTTGGTCGTTTTTCGTCTGCTCTGGGGGTTCATCGGGCCACGCCACGCCAGGTTCAGCGACTTTGCCTATCCACCAACTAGGGTGATCTCCTATCTCAAGCGGGTGATCCATTTTAGAGCTGAGCGGTATCTGGGACACAACCCAGCGGGCGGCGCAATGGTGATGGCCTTACTACTCTCCCTGTTCATAACGGTGTTGACCGGACTGGCAACCTATGGCGCCGAACAGTCCGCCGGCCCCCTTGCTCCCTTGATGATCTCCATGCCCTTTTTTGTTGGAAAGGCGGCTGAAGAGGTGCATGAATTTTTTGCCAACTTCACCCTGCTGCTTGTTGCACTGCACATAGTCGGCGTTTTGCTGGCGAGTGTTCAGCATAACGAGAATCTGGTACGGGCGATGTTTTCCGGGCGCAAACGGTTGATCGATTAACAAAGTATTGAGGATCCTCTAGCAATGAAAAGAGATATTTTGATTATCGCACTGCTACTGAACACTGGTACTGCCTTAGCTTCCACCACCGTCGAGAAGCTGCTGCAGGACTACCGCAGTCTGGGCGCGGGGCCATTCAACAAACAGGCGGGGGAACAGCAGTGGCAGAGTGTTCACGTACCCAAGGAAGGAGAGGCAGGTCGAAGCTGCAGCGATTGCCATGGAGACAACCTGAAACAACCAGGAAAACACCTGCGCACCGGCAAGCGGATCGAGCCGATGGCGCCGGCGGTAAACCCACTACGGCTTACCGACCGAAAACAGATCGAAAAGTGGTTCAAACGCAACTGCAGATGGACCTTTGGCCGTGACTGCACTCCTCAGGAGAAGGGCGACCTGATGTTGTTTATTCAAGGCCAAAACTGAGGCCATTAGTTTGGAGATGATGAAATATGAAACCTAAACACAAAATGATTGCAGCAATCTTAACGGTGGCATTGCTGGCAACGGCCGGTTTGGCGCAGAGCGACGATGATGACGGTACACCCTGGTTCCAATCCTGGTTTGACAAGGCGAAGCCTGGTATCGATCCGGTTGGATCCCAACGCTATGTGGAAGAGTGTGGTAGTTGCCATTTCCCCTATCAGCCAGGCCTACTGCCCGCCCCCTCATGGGAGAAGATCATGGGGAGTCTGGATGACCATTTCGGCGAAAATGCCGAGCTGGACGAAGGTGACCGAAAGACGATTCAGAATTATCTGCTCAACAATGCAGCCGGGCGGGTAAACTACGGATTGTCCAATAAATTGATGGCCGCTCAGAGAGAACGTCCACTACCATTGAGGATTACGGAAATGCGTTATTTTGCTTATGAAGCACAGCGAGATTCCGAAGGAGCTGGTGCAGGAGAATCCAAAGGTAAGGTCATTCAGCAATTGCGACAGTTGCCATCAACGGGCGAAGCGGGGACTGTATGATGAGCATGACGTACGTATCCCAGGTTTCGGACGCTGGGATGACTGAAATCATGGCGACCTGAGAAGGACATAGCGTTTATGTGTAGTCATCCAGACTGGATCTGACACTGCACTTCAAAAGAATAAGTGAGGGTTACCGGTTTTGATGTTGATCAAGCACCTCCATCAAAACCGGTAACCCTCATACTTTATGCTAACGAGAAATCATTAAACTCTAAAGTTGGGCTGCTTAATCTGGCCGATGAACTTGGGAGTGTCTCCACCTTCAAGCCACCAATACTCAACCTGCATCTCCAGCTGTCACGAAAACCGTCTGCTCCTCGCCCTGTCGAAGGTTCCGAAACTCGAACAAGCCGTTTGACCTAGTCAGTGGCGGCTGGCCCGCTCAGATAAAGGTGGTTGGATTTTCTAACCTTTATCGGCAGCATAATCCGGGCCAGCGTGTCAGAACCGGAACCGGTAGTCAGACTCACCGTGCCTCCGTGTTCCACCACCACCCGGCGAACGAATCCGAGCCCCAGCCCGGTGCCCGTCGGTTTGGTAGTAAAGAACAGGTCGAACACACGTTCGCGGATATCATCCCTGATCGGCTCACCGCCGTTACGGATGTCCAATACCAGCGAATCATCTTCCCGGTACAGTTTGATCCCGATCTCTCCGCCCGGCTCGCTGGCCTCCGCCGCATTCTTCAGCAGGTTCAACACGACCTGCTGCATTTTTTGCCCATCCATCTGCAACACAGGAGAGTCAGGAGAGCTTGATCTGCTCAGAATAAGGCCCTGCTCGGCCAATAGGGGTTCCAGCACCTCGCATGCCCGGTCCACAATCGTATCCATCGACTCTGGTTGACCCACGAACTCCACGGGCCGCACGTAATCTAGGGTCTCCGCAAGCAGGGCGTCGAGCCGATCCACCTCACGCAGAGCAATATCCAGACGCCTGCGGCTGCGCCCGGACAATTCCTCCCTGATCATACCGGACAAACCGAGTTTGAGTGCCGCCAGGGGGTTGCGCATTTCATGGGTCAGCATGGCGGCAGTCTGCCCGATGGTGGCCAGGCTGGCCTGCTGGACCATTTCCGCCTGCGTCTCCTCGAGCTCCCGGGTACGCGCCCGCACCTCCCCTTCCAGATGGCTTTCATAGGCCCGCCCAAGGCGCCTCATGGCCAGGAATCCAAACAATACTATGCCTACCTCAGTGGCCAACAGCGTTGCGTCAACATGCCAGTGCAAGCGATCAAGGTTGGCTATCAACGGTTTCAGATCATACTCCACGCCCAGCAAAAATGGCGTACCCTTCACCTGCCACTGCCGTATCAGTAGCGGACGGCCATCGGTAGTTTCTGCGCGATATTCCGCTTCTCCATCCTCGGGCAGCAAGGCATCAGGGCCATCGATCCGCCGGTAATGCCGGGCAAGACTTCCGCCCTGCCCTTCTGTCGTTTGGTTGGTATGGGCCACCAGTGCATGTTGCTGGGTATCGTAAACGAAAGCAGTCACGCCAAGCCGGCGGGCCTGTTCAATCGCGGGCCGAAACTGCACCAGCGCCTCCGCAGGTGCTGCCCCCGCTACCAAAGGAGTGCGCAGCAGATCCAGCAGCCCTTTGCCCACTTCTCTGCTGTGCTCACTGGCGTGCTCAATGAACTGCTCTTCGATGAAGACCACGATATGACGGTTGCCCAACAGGCCCACCACTACAACTACCGTCGCCAAGGCGAGAAAGCCGAGCCAGGAAACCGTCGCGGACCGCCAGCGCATGCCCGGTCGGCATTTTTCTTCCTTTGCATCTGCCATCTTTTCTTCCTGTCGAACCTTTAGACTCTTGCGACAGTCCAACTGGACGGATGTTTCAATCACAAAGAGGGACCATGGCCGATATTCTCATCATTGAAGACGATCCCGGTTTTGGTGAGCTACTACTCATGCACCTGGAAGACCTTGGACACACGGTGCGGCTGGCGGGATCTCTCGCCGAAGGCAGACGTCAGTACCATCAGGCCACCCCGGAGGCCATACTGCTCGACCAGCAACTGCCAGACGGACTCGGCACACAACTACTCATGGAGATCGGCGATCAGGCAGACAGTCCACCGGTCATCATGATAAGCGGCGTCAGCGACAATCGTCTGGTGATCGAGGCCATTCACAGGGCGCCTACGACTTCATTCGAAAACCCCTGGATGAACTGGCGCTCGACACCACCTTGGGCAATGCCCTGCGTCAGTACCGTCTTTCCCGCCAGGTAGCCGCCAGCTCGGAGCAACCACCGGAATCCGGCCCCGACACCATCGTCGGCACCAGCCCAGCTATCGTCGAGGTATTGAAGACCATCGGCCGGGTGGCCGATTCTGGCGCCTGCGTCCTGATCACTGGTGAAAGTGGCACCGGCAAGGAGGTGATTGCCCGCGCCCTGCACCGGCACTCAGGGCGGAGTGGCCCATTTTTGGCCATCAACTGCTCGGCCATCGTCGAGACCCTGCTGGAGAGCGAACTGTTCGGTCACGAAAAGGGGGCCTTCACCGGGGCCGACGCCCGCAAGGCCGGCAAATTCGAGATCACTTCCGACGGCACTCTGTTCCTTGACGAGATCGGCGAGCTACAACCGACATTACAGGCCAAACTGCTTCGCGTCTTGCAGGAAGGCAGCTACACACGAGTCGGTGGCAGCCAGGAACTGCACAGCAACGCCCGTATCATCGCGGCCACCCATCGTGACCTGCAAGCCATGGTCCGGGAAGGTTCGTTCCGGGAGGACCTGTACTACCGCCTCAACGTCATCCGCATGCACCTGCCGCCCCTACGCGAACGCCCCCAGGACCTCGCCGCTCTGGTGGAACATCTGCTGGGACGGATCGAAAAGCGCCTGCACCGTACTGCCGTACGCCTCAGCGAAACTGCCTGGCGGTTGATTCGTGAGTATCCTTGGCCGGGCAACGTGCGCGAGCTGGAGAACATCCTCACCCGTGCTGCAGTCCTTGCACCCGGCGACACTCTTACCCCGGACCTGCTGGGGCTGTCGACCCCATCAGCGGCAGCATCGGACGACCCATCCCAACCAGAATTAGAGCTGATTACCCTGGAAACGCTGGAGGCCAGGCATGTTGGCGCCATTCTGGAACACACCCACTGGCACAAGGGCAAAACCTGCGAAATCTTGGGTATCTCTCGGCCCGCGCTGGACCGTAAGATCGCAAAGTACGGAATCGCCTGAAAAGCGTACTCTCATCCGAAATCCTGGGGAAATTTACAGGCTATCAGCGTACCTTCCGGTTCTATGATATTTCACTCTTGAACCCATCTTCTTCTGGTTCATTATCATCAGCCCAGGGTATTGAAGCCCCAACCAACCAGGGTGAACGCCACGCCAAGCACCCCGACAAACAGCGCCAGTGCCTGCCACTTGATGACCTTGCGTAGGATCAGCATCTCGGGCAACGATAGCGCCGCCACACTCATCATCAGGGCAAGAGTTGTGCCCACGGCAACCCCTTTTGTGAGCATCGCCTCGGCCACCGGGATCACCCCGGTGGCATTCGAATAGAGGGGGATGCCCAACACCACAGCTGCGGGTACCGAGTACCAGGCATCACCTCCCAGATATTCACTAACCCATTGTTCCGGTACAAACCCGTGGAACAGGGCGCCCACGCCGATGCCCAGTACCACCCACTTCCAGATTCTACCGACGATCTCCTTCACCTCCGCCACAGCGTAGCGGTGTCGGCCTGCAAGGGATCTGTCCGGCTCGGGCAGATCAGCCTCTCCCATGTGGATCTTCCAGACGTAATCCTCGACCCAACGTTCCGGCCTGAATGCCTGCATCGCCAGACCACCGAACCAGGCAACCAGCAACCCCGCCGCCACATAGAGCGCCGCCAGCTTCCAGCCGAGGATGCCGACCAGGATTACTGCGGCCACTTCGTTGATCATCGGGCTGGCGATCAGAAAGGAGAAGGTGATACCTAAGGGTATTCCCGCCTCCACAAAACCGATGAACAGCGGCACCGAGGAGCAGGAACAGAATGGCGTCACCGCGCCGAGGGTGACCGCGAATCCCCGCGCCTGCCAATCGGGGCGACCACGCACGAATCCACGAACCCGTTCCGGCGACAGCAGTGCCCGCAACAGACCCATGACATAGATGATGATGAGCAGAAGCGTAAAGATCTTGGTCAGGTCCATGACGAAGAAGTGCAGCGCCGCGCCCGTGGCCAATTGCGAATCAAGCCCCATGACTTGATAAACGACCAGATTAGCCAGGGCTTCAAACATCGGCAACCGCCTTCTTTTCCTGGGTCACTTCAGGCAGACCAAGCGATAGCAGCGCCGCAGCCAACACAAAGCCCGCCGACCACCAGAGGCACCCCTCCAGCCCCTGCGTCTGGTAGACCCAACCGGAGAGCAGGGTACAGACCAGCCTGCCACCGGCGTTGGCCATGTAGTAGAAACCGACGTTCATCGATACCTTGTCGAGATCGGAATAGGCGAGGATCAGGTAGGAGTGCACCGCTGAATTGATGGCAAAGACAATGCCGAACAGGATCAGGCCAAGGATCAGCACCGTTTGCGGATCCCACCCCTGACCCAGTGCCAAGGCGATGCCGGCGGGCAGGAATACAAGCAGAAAGGCCCAGTTACGCGCAGTACCACCACCCGGCCCCTGGCCATGGTGACTGCGTCGCAGCAGACGGGGCGCAGCGGCCTGCACGAAACCATAGCCGATCACCCACAGAGCCAGGAAAGCGCCCACCCATGCAAAATTCCAGCGCAGTACGTCATAGAGAAACACCGGCAGGCCCACCACGAACCAGACATCACGGGAACCAAACAGGAAGAAGCGGGCCGCCGACAGCCAGTTGATCGCCGGCACCTTAGAAAATACCTGGGTGAACTTTGGCTTGGATTTCATCTTGCCCACGCCAGAGGGCAACAACACGCCTGTGACCACCAACACCATCAGCAACATGCCAGCCAACACCGCCAGCGCGACCCGAAAGCCGATCCAGTCCAACAGGGCCGCACCGACGAAGAACCCCGCCCCCTTGAGGGCGTTCTTGGAGCCGGTCAGTACTGCGACATACTTAAACAGCTTTGACTCACCGCCACTGCCGCTTAAGGTTTTTACGCTGGCCTTGGCCGACATCTTGTTCAGATCTTTCGCGATGCCAGACAATGCTTGGGCAGCCATCACATAGGGCACCGAGAGCCAGGCATCCGGCACCGTGAGCGCAGCCAGCGCCACCACCTGCATCCCCATGCCGATGTGCATGGTCAGATTGAGACCGATGCGCGCTCCCAGCCAGCCGCCCACCAGATTAGTAACGATGCCAAAGAACTCATAGAAGAGGAACAGCGTGGCCACCTCGAAGGGCGAATAGCCCAGCAGGTGGAAATAGAGCACCACCAGCATACGGATGGCACCATCGGTGATGGTAAAGGCCCAGTAGCCGCCGGTAACGACAAGATAATTCCGAAGCGACTTTTCAATCATGGAATTATGCACTCGGAATCCTAGCATGACAGGCACCGCACCGTTTGGTCAGCGCAGCAAAACCTGCCATCACTTTTTGCGGATCAGTTTCTACCAGGGTCCGACTCAGTCGGCTTGCTTCATGGTGCATTGCCGTGCCCAGTTCACGCATCGCCGCCGGCATCAGCGGCGTCATGTGCGAGGCACCATAAGATTCCATGGAACTCATACCAATACGCTGCTCAATCCGCTCACTCGTCTGGTCCCACGCCTCGGTAGCAACCCGAGTTCGTGCATCGGTCAAGGCAACCATATGGTCACGCATGTTCATCTTTATGTGCGCACGCATCTTTACTCTCCTTTCGGAATAGACGCGGCCATCCGGGCGATATCCATCATACGGTTCACATAGCCCCACTCGTTGTCGTACCAGGCATAGACCTTTACCTGGGTGCCATCGACCACCAGAGTGGAGAGAGCATCGACGATGGAGGAGCGCGGGTCATTGACGTAGTCTACCGAGACCAGTGGGCGCTCTTCGTATCCCAGGATGCCTTTCAGCTCACCCTCGGCCGCTTCCCGAAAATAGCCGTTCACCTCCTCGGCAGTCACCGGACGCGCCGCTTCAAAGACGAAGTCGGTCAATGAGGCGTTGAGTAGGGGCACGCGCACCGCATGGCCGTTCAGTTTGCCGGTCAGTTCAGGGAATATCTTAGTGATCGCCTTGGCTGAACCTGTGCTGGTGGGGATCAGCGACTGACCGCAGGCTCGCGCCCGGCGCAGATCCTTGTGGCCCTTATCGACGATGGTCTGGGTATTGGTAATGTCATGGATGGTGGTCATGCAGCCATGCAGTATGCCGATCCGCTCGTGCATCACCTTGACCACCGGCGCCAAGCAATTGGTGGTGCAGGAGGCGGCGCTGAGCAGTTTGTGCTTGGCGGCGTTGTATCGATCGTGATTGATGCCGTAGACGATATTGAGCGCGCCCTCGGTGGGTGCAGCGACGATCACCTTCTTCACACCCTGGTCGAAATAGGCGTTCAGCGTATCCGGCTGCTTGTGGTGTTTGCCTGTCGCCTCGATGACGATGTCGCACTCCGACCAATCAGTTTCACCAATGGCGCTATTGGATGAGTAGGCCAGGGGCTTGTCATCAATTACCAAGTTGTCCTCTTCTGCACTCGTCTCGTGACCCCAGGTTCCATGCACGGAATCAAACTTGAGCAGGTGAGCCGAGCCATTCGCATCGGCAGCAATCTCGTTTATGCGTACTATCTCGAACTCCGGCATCTGCCAGCCTGCACGCAAACCAAGCCGCCCCATGCGACCGAAACCATTGATACCGATACGTATCGTCATTCGAATATTCTCCTGCTTGGCCTACTCACTCACCCACTGACGGACTTGGTTGGGGCTGGGCAAGCCACCAACATGCACCAGCTTGCCATCCACCACGACACCCGGGGTGGAGATCACGCCATAGCTCATGATCTGCACCAGATCGGTAACCTTTTCCAGCTCGACCTCAACGCCAGCCTGTTCAGCGGCGATCCTGATCAGCTTGGTGGTGGTCTCGCAGTTCCTGCAGCCAGAACCCAGTACCTTGATGCTCTTCATCAACACATCTCCAAAAATAACTTCATCATTCGTAGTCGCCGTTGGCGGGCCTCTCGCTACCGTTCATCGGCAGACTCAGGCGCTGCAGACGCCGCCAGGCCGATTGGGCATTTCAGCCAGGGCGAGCGCATCAGCGACAAAAGGCGGCTCATTCTTGATGCCTTCGGCGGTTGTACCGATCACCTCTGTCACCCACTCCGGCATCTCAGAATTGAGTCGGTAATAGGTCCACAGCCCCTCCTTGCGATCGCTGACCAGCCCTGCCTTGCGCAGGGCAGCGAGATGGTGCGACACCTTGGGTTGGGGAAGTGCGAGGGCATGAGTCAGCTCACAAACGCATAGCTCATCGTGACTGACCAGCAGGGAGAGGCAGCGAAGACGCGTGGGATCAGAAAGCGCCTTGAACAGCAGTGTGGGATTCATATCGAAGCAGCTCTATATCTATACAATTAGATATAGAGTATATTTATAGAGATCGATATGGCAACAGATTTATGGATGGAGGCTGCAGCTCCTCAGTCTGAAATATTTCGTTACAGCCGAAGGCTGTCGCGAGGGATGAAAGGAAGGATGGCTAAAATCCAGGGAAGATTGTCGGCCTAGCCCTCCAAGTCTTCAATAATCGGGCACCCTCCTTCGGCACCTCGGCATAGATTGACCAACAGCGTCAGTTCCCTGCGCAGGGTTTCAAGATCAGCCAGGTGGCGTTCCACCTCTTGCAACTTCTGCTGGGTCAACTCCCGCACCTCGTCACGGGCGTGTTGCGGGTCCTCCCGCATCTCTAACAGCCGGGCGACCTCATCCAGTGAGAAATTCATCGCCTTGGCCCGCAGGATGAAACGTAGACGCGACAGGTCACGCTCATCATAGAGCCGGGTACCGGACGCTGTCCGATGGATCGGCGGCAACAGCTCTATCTTTTCGTAGTAGCGCAAGGTATCGGCACTGAGGCCAGTAAGACGGGTGATGTCACCGATACGATATTGACTGCGACCAGATCCTGATGATGAGGCGTGATTCATAGCGCTCTCTCGTTACGATGAGCTGTGGTCGATGCGTTGCTGAAGCGTCTGTCGCAACCTTTTTTCAGAGGGTAGCGCGGTAAAGACCAGTTCACCATCGATGGCAATGGCCGGTGTCGCAAGCACACCAATCTGTACAGCGTAATCCAGCTCTTCAAGGACGTTGACCATGCGCAGATCGACCTCACCCTCCGTCCATCCATCAACGATCGCCTGCAGCCGCTGTTTAGCCCGCCCGCATTGACTGCAATCAGGAGCAGTGAAGAGCTCGATCTGAATGTACGCCATCAGAAATGAAACCGGCTGCTCAAAATATATCGGGTATCGTTTGGGCCGTTCAGATCCTTGACCAACGCCCCCTCCAGCACCCAGCGTTTGTGGATCGACTGCAATCCAACTGTGGCCTGGTGCACCATCTTCGCACCCTGTTCCCAGCGCCCGCCCAATTCCAGGTCGAGATCCCATTCACTACCGATGCCCCAATCGGCATGCTCCGCCGGGCTGAGACGATACTGCCAAGCAATATCGTAGCGTGCACGATCTTTGGCATCGCCCAATCCTTCGATCCATAGTGCATCCAGATCCCATTCGTGACGCTTTCGGTAGAAGCTCGTCACCGCTCCGAGCTGGAGACGTGCATCCCGTGCGCCATCGCTCGGCAGAATCACCCCACCCAGCAGGCCAAGCCGGCTGGTGCCTTGCATCGTGTCGTCCTGCCAGACGATGTGACGATAGAGGAGACTCAGATCACCCAGGCGATCACCTTCACCGGAGGAGAGACGATAGGGCAGCCCCAGAAACAGAGTCTGTTTCGCACTGATGCCGTATGCCAAGTTACTGGTCAGGCTGTTTGCATCGATATCACCATTGTGTTCATCCACAACACGCACAACCGTGCCACCCGCCTCTATCGGCAGCGCAACGAATGAGCGAATACCCATTGCGCTGGCATCGACCGTCAGAACAGTCAACACCAGCCCCGCCACAAAGGTCTTGTTAGTGATCATTTTGCAGACCTGTCTGGCTGAAGGATGGCTTCACCCGGGGTAAAGCCAGCATCAACGATGGCCTTGCGTATCGCCTCGAGATCAGCAGATTCTCCCGGCTTCATGACGATACGCGCCCGTTTGTTCTTCAGACTCACATCGGCGGATTCAACACCCAGGAGCTTGTTCAGCTGTTTCTCCGTGCCATAGACACAGAACGGACAGGTCATCCCTGTCACTTCAATCTCAACCACCTGCGGTTCGTCGGCCCAACTCAGTGGAACGATGAGCAACAGGCCAATCAGCAGTACGATCAACCGGTTCATAAGCAGTATCTCTTGTTGGTGATGGATAGGGTTCAAAGGTCAATCCATAGTCGCAGCGGCAACGCAAAATAGGCGGCAAAAAACCGATGCCCCAGATGGCCACTGAAACCCAGTAGATACGCCGGTTCCAGAGCTGGGTCTTATTGCAGAGTTCACCCAGTTGAGGATCGCTAGGACAACTGTGTCTGGAGCGATAAAGCAGCCATCCGGACAGACCCAGCATGAGACCAGAGAATGCAAACACCCATGCCTTGTGCTGGCTCAAGGTGATCAGAAGCGGCAAGCTGCTGGTCAGTGCAGCCACCGTTGCCCCAAGCCCCAGCATGACCAGGATGATCGGCAGGGCGCAGCAGACCAGCGTGCCGGTGGTTGCAAACAGGGTCAGCCAGCTCAATCTGCTCTGTCCGGATTCCAGGTGGTCGCTGTTCAAATCTCTTTACCCTTTGGCGCCCAATGTTCTCGTCACACGAGCAAGCCTAGAACCTGGAGTTAACTCCAGGTCAAGTTCTCATTTCGATCACCATCGACGCGATCGGCCAGTTGACTCCGTACTTAGGTACAGTGCTTATACTCTGTCCAGAGTTGAATGAGTGAGGAGAAAAACGGGGTGGAACAGGGCGCAAACAGGAACCGGACACTGATCGCAGCCGCGATGGCAGCAGTGGGCGCTTCAATCTGCTGTGTCGGACCCTTTGTGTTGCTGATGCTGGGCATAAGCGGCGCCTGGATCAGTAACCTCACCGCATTCGAGCCCTACCGGCCTATCTTTATCGGTATCACCCTGCTCTTTCTGGGGCTGGCATTCAGAAAGCTCTATCTCCTGCCTGCAACCTGCGAGGTAAGCAAGCCTTGCGCCAAGCCGGCCACGCGGAGAAATCAGCGCATCATCTTCTGGGGGGTGACGGCAATTCTGGCCGCTCTGATCACCTTCCCATGGTATGGCCCCATGCTGCTGAGCTGAAGAACCACTCTCATAAAGGAGACATGCCCATGTTTCGCCAGATCGCATTTACCTTGCTCCTCGGTTTGATCACCGCAGTGATCACTCCAGCCCAGGCCTCCAGCACGGAGAAGGTACAAACCATCATCCTCGAAGTTGAAAACATGACGTGCAGTATCTGTCCCATCACCGTCAGAAAGACTTTGGAAAGGGTGCCCGGGGTAACCAGGGCCGAAGCCGGATATGACGGTAATAGTGATAGCGCAGGCTGGGCAAAGGTTACCTTTGACAGCACTCAAATCACTGTCGATAAGATCACCGCCGCGACCTTTGAAGCCGGTTATCCCTCAGATATCAAGCCGGGTAAGACGGAATGAAGAGCCGGACACTATTGGCCACCGGCATCGTCGGCTCGGCCATCACCGCACTCTGCTGCTTCACCCCGCTACTGGCAGTGCTGTTAGGCAGCATTGGACTGGCAGCCCTACTCGGCTGGCTCGATTATCTGCTGATCCCGGCGCTGCTGTTTTTTATTGGCCTGACACTCTATGCGTCGTCTCGACGCGATGGAAAAACAGGCAGGGAGAGAGGTTGTGAGTAGAGCCCATATCACACTCCGCATCACCGGCATGACCTGTGAACACTGCGCCCGCTCTGCCGAGGCGGCACTGAACGCGCTTGCCGGAGTGCGGGCCAGGGTCTCCTTTCATGAGGCCTTGGCACGGATAGAAGCCGATGCGGAGACTGTAGTCTCTCAGATGCTCGATGCCGTTCGAACAGCCGGTTATGTTGCCGCACTGATCGAAGAGGATGACAGCAACGCCGCGCAAACCAGTGATGACGCTGCCTTGCAGATCGCCATCATCGGCAGCGGATCCGGCGCCTTTGCCGCAGCCATCAAGGCAGCTGACGAGGGGGCCAAGGTGACCCTCATCGAAGGGAGTAAAATAATTGGCGGCACCTGCGTCAACCTGGGCTGCGTGCCCTCAAAGATCATGATTCGTGCCGCCCAGACTGCGCAGATGCAGGCCAGAAATCCATTCGATGGCCTGCAGAGCCACACCCCAATCATCGATAGAAAACGACTGGTTAGCCAGCAGCAGACGCGGGTCGCTGAGTTGCGCCAGGCCAAGTATGAAAGCATCCTGCAGGGCCATCCGGATATCCAGCTCATCCATGGCTGGGCACGGTTTCAGGACTCCCATACCCTGGCCATCACACAAGCCAACGGTAGAGAACTGACACTCAAGGCAGATCGCATCCTGATCGCCAGCGGCGCCCACGCCGCGATTCCCGCCATACCCGGCCTCGAGGAAACCCCCTACTGGACCTCCACCGAGGCACTGGTCGCAGAGACGTTACCCGACCATCTGGTTGTCCTAGGCGGCTCGGTGGTCGCCCTGGAGCTGGCCCAGGCCTTCCGGCGTCTTGGCAGCCGGGTCACCCTGATGGCCCGCAGCACCCTGTTATCGAAGGAGGATGCCGATTTCGACGCGGGCATCGGCAAGGTCTTTGAAGCAGAGGGTATCCGGATACTACGTCACACCGTCCCCGACCGGGTCGATCACGACGGCCAGATGTTTCAGATCCGGAGCGACGATGAGATCCTGACGGCGAATGCCCTGCTGGTCGCCACCGGCCGCTCGCCAAATACCCGGCAGCTGGGACTGGAGGCGGCCCGGGTGGCAATGGACAGCCAGGGACGCATCCTTGTCGATGACCGGATGCGCACCTCAGCAGAGCACATCTTCGCCGCCGGGGACTGCACCAACCAGCCGCAATATGTCTATGTCGCGGCCGCCGCCGGCACCCGTGCGGCGATCAATATGACCGGCGGAGACGCCAGACTCGACCTGTCGGCGATGCCGGCGGTGGTCTTCACCGACCCGCAAGCCGCAACCGTTGGCCTGACCGAGGCTCAGGCCCGCGCCCAGGGCATCGAGGCGAACTCACGGACCCTGTCCCTGGAGAACGTCCCCCGGGCCCTGGCCAATTTTGAGACCGCTGGCTTCATCAAGCTGGTTGTGGAAAAAGAGTGGCCGACTGATCGGCGCCCAGATCCTCGCCCCCGAGGCGGGGGAGATGATCCAGACCGCAGTGCTGGCGATCCGCAACCGGATGACGGTGCAGGCGCTGGCGGATCAACTGTTCCCCTACCTGACTCTGGTCGAAGGGCTCAAGCTCTGCGCCCAGACCTTCAGCAAGGATGTTAAACAGCTATCTTGTTGTGCAGGGTAGACTTGCAGGGACGGAGGCCACTGCCAGTCTGACTCCCCCCCTGAACAAAGGTATCTCCAGTGACCGAACAACTGACCATCGGCAGATTGGCCAGGGCCGCAGGCGTCAATATCGAGACCATCCGCTACTACCAGCGCATCGGCCTGATCGACGAGCCAGTCAAGCCAATCCAGGGTTACCGGCACTATCCGGCAACCACGATCGAGCGGATTCGCTTCATCAAACGCGCCCAGGACCTGGGATTCAACCTCAGTGAGATTGCTGACCTACTCTCCCTGAAACACCGGGAGTGCGAAGAGGCGCGCATGATCGCGGAAAATAAACATGCCGACATCACACGCCGGATCAGAGACCTGACCGCCATGCAGGGGGAACTGGCCAAACTGATCGACGCCTGCCGCGAAAACATCAATGGTCAGGATCGCTGCGCAATCATCGAGACCTTAGCCCAATCCAGACGCCGATAGTGTGCCCCGCTCGATAGTCGTTGGAACAGCGACGACATGGGGGCTCCTTGAATTACGAGTAAGAATCATTATCATTAACGCCAGAGGGAGCGGCACCTTCCCGCATTCCCACCGCGACTTCAAAGAAACCTGGGGAGTCTCCGAGCAAATCATGAACTCGCATCTTTGGCCGCAAATCGACGCATTTTGACGCCCAATCCATCGCATTCGATTTCTCAGAGCCCCTCCTACCCAGCAGTAACCAAACCTTTACGACAATGACCCAAAGCAGATCATCACTGAGCCATGCCATCCTGATCAGCACCACCCTCCTTGCCACCCCACTCCTCTTCGCTGATGAGCCCGACACCCGCCACGGCGCAGTGGAAGACGGCCACAAGGATCTCAGCTTCGAGGGCGGCATCACCCTCACCGGGCAACACGCCAGCGATGCCCGGATCGACGATGAGCTCTCCACATCCTTAGATCTGGTGGCCACCCTGCCGATGGGGCCCGGCCTCTGGACTCTCTATGTGGAGGGCAATACCACCCCCCGCAACAATGGCATATCCAGCGTACTAGGCGAGGCCAACGCCGATATTGGCTCGGCCCTGGATGGGGATGACAGCGGCCGTCTGCAGGTCTCAGAACTCCACTACGCCATCTCCCTCGCCAGTGGTGAGCTGGTGACCGGCCTGATCGACGCCAGCAGTTTTCTCGATGCCAGCAAGGTGGCCAACGACGAGACCGCCCAGTTCCTCGGCGCCGGTTTCGTCAACAACCCCACCATCGAGTTCCCCGACTACAGCCTCGGCGCCGTCTGGCACTATGACGCCACCGCTGACCATCCCGGCCTCACCCTGCTATTCGCCAGCTCCCACGGGTTGGCGGACAACGACGGCAAATATGGCCAGTTGTTCGATCTGGGGGATGACGGCAAGGGGGCCTTCGCCGCTGCCGAGGCCTATGGCTACTTCGGATGGGGCATCTGGCGGCTCGGCGTCTGGAGCAATACCGCCGACCATACCCGGCTCGACAGCAGCTCAGATCAGGAGAACAACTGGGGGCTCTATGGCGTTGCCGACGGCGGCTTCGGGGAGACCCGCTGGAACCTGCGCCTCGGCTGGGCGGATGCATCGGTCTCGGAGTCTGCTGACTTCATCGCCATCACCCTGGAGCAGCCTGCCGGCCCCGCCACCCTCGGCGCTGGCATCGCGCGCACCGGCGTCTCCTCCAATCTGATTGGCGGCGACGACAGCCTCCAGGCGGAACTCTACGCCCGCTTCGAACTAACGGGCGGGGTGCAGATCACCCCGGACCTGCAGTGGATCCGCAACAGTGGCCTGGATGGCAGCGGCAGCAGCCATGACCGATCGATATGGGTCGCGGGGGTACGGGCCGGATACACTTTCTAGCCGTCACATGGCAAACAAGCGGGCAGGGTTGCACGAATAGCGCTGGAGCCGATTGTATCTCACTCTCAGGTTTTACGAAGCATTACATTCTTTCACGTTTCGTCGATGTCGAGGCACAATCCCCCCCTCTCATCAGGCCGGAGAGTAAGGTGTTTTTCTCTTTTTTTACAGTTGGTTATGTGATTTTTTAGGAGTTGGCACGGTCACTGCGATATCAGAGGCAAGCAGTCACAAAGACAGCTTTCAATCAGATCCAAACCGTAAATGGAGCACCATCATGAAAAAGATATTCGCAATTGCCAGCCTTGCACTGTTGACTTCCACTGCCTGGGCGCATGACGAACACTTCGGCGATAATCCCGATATGTATCAGAGCCCGATCACTGAGCATGGCAAAGGCGACCCCGCGCATGTGGGACAGATGGGGATTGGCGACCAGTATGCCAGTCAGCTGATTCAGCAGCCGGCTGACCATACCGACAAATTGGAACCGGCACCGATCGACTTTTCCAAAAATGACCCGAATGGTAACCGGGACATCCTGCCCAACTGATCAGATCCGATAATCCAGGGTGAGGCGCTTCGACAGTCTGTCGAAGCGCCAGATCCCACAACAACACCAACAGGCCGTTCGGGAAACCGGACGGCCTGTTGGTTTTAACCCTACTCTTTCTCCTTCCCCTTGTTCAGATAGGCGTTGGCCTCCAGATGCGCCGGTATGCGCCTGAGCACCCGCACATAGGCGCGCTTTGCCGCCTCATGATCCCCCAGCCAGGCCTCAGCCCTAGCCAGATAGACCCAGGGTGTGGCGGATGACGGATAGCGGGCGGCGAGTTCGGAGGCGTGCTTTTTCATCACACTCCACTTGCGTCTCCCCTCTTCACTGACCAGCAGGCGCAGATGCGCTGTGAAGTTCCAGGGGGAGCGCTGCAGCACCTGCTTGGCATAGCGCGCCGCTTCCTTCCAACGCTGCTGTACCAACAAAGGAAGCGTCAGTCCGAGACGGGCATCGATGGAGTTAGGATTGAGCCGCAGCGCCTTTTCGTAGCTGCGAATCGCATCGTTATGGTTGCGTAATAGATAGTTCAGCCAGCCATATCGTAACAGGGCAAACTCAGCAGTATCGCCACCGCCATTGAGGAAGGGCTCGATAACCGCTGCCGCCTCCTTGTATTCGCCCTTTGCCTCCAGCGCGTAAGATTTTGCCCAGGTCTCCTCTTCACCCGCCTGAACGGTCGTGAAGAAGAGCAGGAGTACGCAAAGAGACAACAGCCAACCAATGGTTCTTTTCATTCTCGATTCACCACTTCCTGTTAACATCGAAATAGAGATAACGGTTGTCATACTCATCGCTGATATCCTGGTTCTCATACTTCTCCAGGCCGCCGACCAACAAAACAGACCAGCTATCATCCAGATCCCAGGTACCGCCCAGCGAGAGCGAACCCTTCTGTATATCAGCCAGGTTGTAGACCGCTCCGGCATCCCCATCGACCGCATACATGCGCTGGCCGCCCAACAGAGTTGCCTGCAGACGGTCGATCCCGAGCGGAGCATCAGAACCGAAATAGTGGGTCAGCTTCGCTTCCACGGCACTGGTGTCTTCCTTGCCCTGGGTGCGACTGGCATTGGATGAGTGGATCAGATAGCCGCGCAGCTGTAGCCAATCATTGCCCTGGTTGAGGCCAATCCCTAGGGTCGGGGTCCACTGGGTGAGGGTCAGATCGCCTGCATAGCTGGAGTGGGCGTAACCCAGATCGAGATAGAGACTCTTGTCGAACGCGAGATAGGCGATCTGCGGTGCGAGAATCCGTCCCTCGTCAGTGTTGCCGGTAGGGTCGTCATTTTCGATCAGGTGTCCATCCAGGCGATAGGTCAGGCGCCCGGGCAGGAGATCGGGAGTATCGTGGAACCGTACACTGGCAAACAGGGCATCCTGCGTCAGCTTCGGGGTCCCCGGCGTGTAGTTGACCTCGGTCTTGTTATACCCGACTGTGAAGCCGACGTTATCAAGATAGTCTGCTGTCACGATCAGGCCGGCAGACCAGAGATCCTCACGTTCGGTGGATTTGGCATAATCTCCATAACTGCCTTGCAGATCCACTTTTACGTCCCACTCATCTCCAGCCTGGGCTAGAGGAACAATCACGGCGACTGATAACGCCGTTGCAGTCAATAATCGTGCTGTTTTTAGCATTGGCAACTCTCCTTTAATAAGTCTCTTTCAAACTAATTCGGGCCTGCGGAATGCCCTGATCTTCAATGGTTGAGATCTCTTCCAGCTCGGCCTCCAGCAAACAGTCAGCGGTCTGCAGGGAGAGCCGGGTACACCCCCGCTCCGGATCAATAATCGCCACGCTCGCCCCTTCCTGCTTGATTCCCAGGCAGCAGCGGCAGCCGGTGCTGCCCCTGCTGCCGCCAAAGGCCTTTCTCTCTGCTGCGATGGTAACGGCTGTCGAGCCCGCCGCCCAAGGGCCGCAGCAATCCCCGAAGCGCCCACCACGGCCAGGCAAGGGGCAACAGCCTATCACTGGGACGGTCCGCCCAGGACATTGGAGCATCCGCCAGCGGCGTCAATCCCAGGGCAAGCAGCCAGAGATCGAGCAGCGGATCCTTTCCCCCGGCCCGTTCGAAAAAACACAGCACCCCGCCCTCCTCCAGAAAACGGGCCGAGGCACCGCTACCACTGCGCAGGCGGAAACCACCGGTCAGATCCATGGAGACCGTCAGACGCTGTGCGCGCCACTCCCCCTCATCCAGGCGATAGCGGTAGTGCAGCTGCAGACCCAAGGGCAGATGGAGGGCACGCCAAAAAGCTCCGTCCATCTTGACCACGCTTACCAGTTCCCCTTCAGCGGGACGGCATGCGAGATGAAAACCGGCGATCTGTTCTTGTGTCGTTTGCAGGGTAACCCCCAGCAGATGAAACGGGTGGGTGGGGCTGCCAAGCACCGCCGTGGTCTGCACATGCAGATGCAGATGGGGCTGGGGTGAACGGCCGGTGTTGCCACATCGGGCCACCGGCTGACCCGGCGTCAACCGCTCCCCCTCTATCACTGTCAGACTGTGCTGGCGCAGATGCGCAAGCAGCACATAGAGCCCGCTGTCGAGGCGGATCAGCAGAAAATTACCCCAATTGTTGTTGCTGTCGACCTCACCTGGCGGATTGTCGGGCAGCTCATCCAAACAGCGTGCCACCGTGCCGTGACAGGGGGAGAGCACGGGTAGATCAAAGCAATGAAAATCCTGCAGGCGATGCCCGGCGTTACGGAAACTCCGCCCCTGCTCGGTAATAATGAAATCCAGCGCATGCTGCCACGGCGGCTGGTGGGTGTGGGGACCATCGAAGCCCTGATAGACTCGCCAGCTGCCGAAAAATGGGGCGCGCAGCGGGACACTCTCGGGCTCTGCACCACGCGCTCGCACCAGCCGCGCCCGCTCATAGCTGTGCTCGGGCAAGGCTGGTGCCTCCAGCAGCAGATAGGGCGGAGTAGTGGCGACGCGCTTGCGCATCGCCGCCAGCATGGTCAGGGTGGTGAGCAGAAAGGGGATTGCCAGTACCGGAACCCCATAGACCTGCAACACTCCCTGTACCGCCATGGTGATCAGCGAAGAGAGGGCTGCCGCGATGATCGCCAGCAGCAGGCTGCGCCAGCCGGGCACGCTGAAGATCCCACCTACCGCAATAGTGGTCAGGATGAAGTTAAACCCGCCCCACTGCCCCAAGGTGGGGTGAATGCTGCCTGAGAGCCACTGCAACAGCCCATCCCCCACCAGATAACCCACCACCGCAAGCAGCGCAAGATAGCGGGAGGTCCAGAGCAGGCCGATGAAAAAGAACAGGCCAGCGACAGGATGGGGAATAAAGAAGGCCGAGCCCAGCGCGGTGAGAAAGGCATCCGTCCAACCGCCGACAAATGGCTCAACCGGCGCGGAGGGAAACAGGTAGACGCTCAGGTTGCCGTAGGCCTGGGCGGCAAAAAAACAGGTGAAGGCCACCACCACAAAGGGCAGGCTGAGCACCGGCAGATGCTCCAGACGCCACAACATATCGGCCAGCGCGACGGTCAGAAAGACCGCCAGCACCGCCCCCAGCAGGATCAGGGTCAGCAGATAGCCATCCAGCCGGTAAACGATGCCAAGCGCCAGCCCCACCAGCAGGCTGTTGTAGATATAGAGCCCCCTGGAGAGGTATGGAAAGGACAACAGTCGGGCGGTGATGCTGCCGGTAAGCGCTCCGATCAATCCAGCCATGCCGGCATTGGGAAACCAGAAGCTGGAGCCCAGAAACAGCAGCCCCACTACCGGACGGCTGGAGAAGAGGATCGCCGCATAGGCACGCAGCAACCCCTCCCCCATGCTCCGCAGCGCGGCAATAGTTGTGACCGCGTGTACCTTCACCCTTCAGACATCCCCGCTTCCACGGAGCGCAGGTGTACCGGCATACGCTCCAGGGCGGTGACCGCCTGCAGATCCTCGGCCTGGCGGATCACCGAGACCTCACCCCCACCATGGGTCATCACCACGTTGGGCCGATACTCGATGAACTGTAGCCACTGGGTGTTGTTGTAGGCCCCCACCGGCGAGACCACCAGCCGTTCCCCCACCCGCAGCGGCGGCAGGGTGACGCTAGCGCGCACCACATCAATGTTCATGCAGAGCGGCCCGTAGAGCACCGTCTCCTCGGGGATACCTTGGGGCGGCTGCGCCAGTTCTACCCGGTGGTTGTACCAGAAGCTGGTGAAGAGCAGATTGACCCCCGCATCCAGCACCGCGGAGCGGCGCCCGTCGGGCAGGTGCTTGGTCGCCACCACACTGCTGATCAGGCTGCCGGCGTCGTCCACCGTTGCCCGCCCGGTCTCCAGAATCAGGGTCGGCTGCGGCTTGCCGCGGGCGGTACGCCCCCGAGTCGCCTCCAGCAGAGTGTCACAGATCGCCTGGGCATACTGTTCGATCTCCGGCACCACCTGCTCCGGCGGCAGGTAGGTTCCATGCAGGGCATTGCGCGAGGCGAAGCCGCCACCGATATCGATGCTATCGATCTCACAGCCGGTCTCGCTCTCCGCGGTCTCCATGAAGGCGCACATAATCCGCACCTGCGCCTCGTAGGCACGAGTGTCGAGGATGAAGGTGCCAATGTGGCTGTGCAGTCCACGCAACCGCAGATGGGGGCTGTTGCCAATGCGCCGCGCCGCATCCAGCGCTTGCCCTGTCTCGATATTGAAGCCGAAGCGGCTCCAGGGCTCGGTGTAACCGGTGTCGAAATTGAGCCGGATAGTCACCGGGATGGTCCGTCCGACCTCGGCGGCAATCGCCTCCAAAGTGTACATCTCATCCAGGTTGTCGATGTGCACCCGCGCCCCTTCGGCAACCACCCGTTCCAGGATCTCCCGCTGTTTGTGCGGGCCATTGAAGAGGATGCGCTCTCCCGGTACCCCGTGGGAGCGGGCCTTCTCATATTCGAAGGCCGAGACCACCTCCGCCCAGGCCCCCTCCTGGTGCATCACCTGGCAAACGGCACCCAAGTAGTTGGTCTTGTAGGACCAACCGTAGACCACATCGGGATAGCGGGTCTCGAAGGCACTGATCAGGCGGCGCACATTCTCTCGCAGGCGCTGCTCGGAAAGTACGAACAGCGGCGAGCCAAAGCGTTCGATCAGGTCGTCGATGGGCACGCCGTCGATATCCGTAATATGATCCGGCGCGCCACCGCCACCAAACTTGTTCAGGCCACCCACCAGATGGGGGGTCAGGGTGGGCCGCACCCAACTCTTTTTTCTGTCACTCATCGTTCGTACTCTCGGTCAGCCCGCCATGGACTGTCATGGATTCAAACTGTTGCAGACTCATCAGGGTCTCCTGGGCATAGCGAATAAAAAGCAGTCCCACCTGTGGCGATGAAAAAACAGGCGGGGGGGTGCCATTGATCAGGTCCACCAGCAGCCGCGGCAGGTTTCGCCCGACCCCGTGGGAGAGGTAGATCCAGGCCGGAAAGCGCGGGTTGATCTCCACCAGGCAGTAGCGCCCGTTGGCGTCACGCAGCACCTCCACCTCCAGCGGACCAGGCCAGCGCAGCGACGCCACCAGCGCCTCAGCGGCCTGCAGCAGCCGTTCATCCCAGATCGAGATCCCAGCCCAGGCCTTGCCTTTGTCGGTCATGGCGCGCTTGCGCATCATCACCACGCCATGCAGTCCGCCCTCGCCGTCGCCAACCCCGGTCAGATTGACCTCTTCACCCTGCACGAACTGCTGCACCAGCACCGGCAGCCCCCACTCGTTGGCGATACGGCGGAAGGCGTGAGCCGCCTGATCCGGATTGTGGGCCACCGCCGCATCGTAGAACTGCCCCTTGACCACCAGTGGGTAGTGCCACCCCTCTTGCTGGCACTGATAGAAGAAGCCAGCATGGGTCACGGGTTTCGTCTGCGGATAGTCGAGTCCGGCGCTGGCCGCCAGGTCACCGAGCCGGTCCTTGTTACGCTGCTGCAACTGCTCCACATCGGGCAGCAGGCAGCGGATGCCCATCTGCTCCAGTTCCGGCATCAGACGGGCGAAGCCGAGCAGTTCCGCATCGAGACAGGGGATCAGGATGTCGATCGACTCCCGCGCCTGGATCGCCCGCAGGCGTTCCAGCAACGCCGCCTCCCCGGCCGATGGATAGGGCAGCAGATAGCCGGCGTCACACTGCTCGCGCAGATAGAGGCCCGGATCGAGCACATCATAGCCAAGGCCGACGATGCGCCCCTCAAACCCCTCCGACTCGCGCAGGCAGCGGGCCACCGCCAGGCCGGGGCCCGGATTGTCTGGCTTGGCGTTCATGCCGGTAACGGCGACGGTCACTCCCTTCATCCGTGAAACGCCTTACGCAGTTCGGCAGAAAAATCCAACAGATCCCGCTCCGCCTGCCTCGGTTCCAGATCCCACTCATCGGCCAGCTCTTCAATGATCCCGGTGACGCTCATTTCCTGCATCATCAGATGCAACAGGGCGAGTCCCGACTCATTGACGGTAAAACTGCGGCCGCTGACCGGATCGAAGATAAAGCCGCTCTCATTGATCGCCAGCCGCTGCAACAGCACCGGGTTCGGCAGTGTTTCGGATGGTTTCATTCCATGCATCTCCAAGGTAAAAAATTCAGCAGGCGTTTCCAGCGGGCTTCCCGGTCGGGCATACGCCGATCCCTGCTGTGCCTGAATAAGTCAAGAGGTGGTCAGCAGACTGCTAGCCGCCCGGCTCTCGATCCATTGCGCCAGAATCCCGTCCATGCCTATAAAAGGCCGGCCTGCGCGGCAAGCCTGTCCAGGCCCGACAGCATATCTTTCATGCGTTACTGTAAAACCGAAGTTTCATTGTGGTCCGCGGAAGAGAGTAAAAGTGAAAGTGGTTACTTTCACCAGCATACGGTGGTTGTTTTTGATTCCAATGTGACTCTATTCACAATGGCCCTTCTCCACTGTGAGACGACAAGATTCGCAAACCATCCCATTAAACAAGTTTGCCGCACCTTCCAAGAAAAAAGGCACGACAAACAGGGGGCAGGGAAGCACCTCTGGATATATCTACTCAAACAACAGTGACTGTCGTGGAGGCGCTGCCTAGCGTGCGGCTGTAACAGATGTTGTCGTAGTCCACGCTAGCCCTGTACTGACCGCTGGCAGGCATGGTGAGCAGGATATCGTAGCGCCCACCTGGGGCAATCAGCGATTCGGTCGTGATGATAGGAGCCGGTAACGGACGGCCATCGGATGCAATGACCTCGAAGACAAGGCCGTCCAGGCGAACCATCGCCCACTGGTAGCCGACATTAGTAGCGCGAATCAGCAACGGCGACGTTGAGACGCTCATCGAACTCACCGAGCACCAACGTATACTGACGGTTGAAGGCGGGGCCAAAGGAGGCTATCGCAACCAGATCCCGCACATTCCACTCTTTCATCGGCAGATGCTCGGAATGAAGAAGGGATTATCAGGGAAGCACTTCTTGTTCAGAAGATAGTGTGTAAGAAGAGTTGCTCT
The DNA here is from genome assembly GCF_000224455.1 of endosymbiont of Riftia pachyptila (vent Ph05). Lineage (NCBI taxonomy): Bacteria > Pseudomonadati > Pseudomonadota > Gammaproteobacteria > endosymbiont of Riftia pachyptila. Next base: position 4,058 of record NZ_AFOC01000033.1, on the reverse strand, counting down.
GGACGACTAGGTGGTTCGAGCCTAGCCAGGAACCAAAAAGAGTTGGACCGGCAAGAATCGTTGGATTTAGATGCCCCCCGGCATAGCCGAGGGGTTACCCAATGAGTGATTAGTGGATACTGAAGAAACCCATCATGCCTGCATCTTCATGCTCCAGAATATGACAGTGATACATATAATCACCCCTGTTCACTGCTGGATCGAAGCGACCGATGATGCGCACAGTTTCACCCGGTTGAACCAAAACTGTATCCTTCCAGCCCAGATCCGTACCTGTCGCGGGTCGACCATTACGATCAAGAACCTGCCACTGAATCGCATGAGCATGGAATGGATGCGCCATCGGTGACATATTTTGAATCGACCAGATTTCAGTATCGCCCTCAGCGAGGTTGATGATCTCATCGATACGGTTCATATCGAACGTCTTTCCGTTGATGACAAAGGTCATGCCTCCACCATTCATATGGTCCATCGACATGCTCATGACAAAGTTACGCGTCTTGCTGGCATCGGCTTCTGTCAACCGCTGTGCATTGATTTCTGCATTGGCCGGTAGAGCAGTATAGAGCGTAACGTCATCAGCAGCTTGGGTTGCTATGTCAAAACGCATGATATCCATTCGCATACCATTGACCATGCCAGCTGAGCTCACACCGTTGCTGTACATGCCACCACCATTCATACCGCCGCCGTTCATGCTACGGCTGTTTATGCCGCCCATCATTCCCATCATGGGGCTACCGTTAAAGGCTCTGCTGATAAGCATCACTTTATCTCCTACAGTATGCGGACCAAAGTCTATAACGATCTCAGCACGTTCTCCTGCTCCGAGCACAATATGGTCGGCCTCCACAGGCTGGGATAACAGGCCGCCATCCGTTCCGACCACTTTGAATCTTGCGCCATCACTGAGGGCAAGGTCATAGGTACGCGCATTGGATGCATTGTAAACTCTGAAACGATATTGCCGTGTTTCCACATCCAGCTTTGGCAAGACTGAGCCATTGATCAGGATCTCATCGCCCAGCATACCGTCACTGTCCATCTCTCTATCCATGTAGGCGAGTTCACGTATCCCATTGACTTCATCCTTGAAACGCCGATCCTGGATAAGCACCGGTATATCGTAGTTTCCTGCAGGCAGTTGCTTGTTGCTTTCCAGCTGTTGACTGATCTCATCTTCCAGCAGGAAAACTCCGGCCAGTCCCTTATAAACCTGCTCTCCCGTCTTCATATCAGGATGGGGGTGAAACCAGAGAGGGGCGGCAGGCTGCAACATGGAGAAGCTGTAGGTTTTACTGTTTCCTGCTGCGACCGGAAAATCAGGACCACCATCCTGGTCACCTGGAATCTTGAACCCATGCCAGTGAATGCTTGTCGCAACCGGCAGATCATTCACCAGATGCAGGGTCATAAAATCACCACGTTTCGCCTTGATAACCGGAGGTAACTGGGAGCCGTTATAACGCATCATGGGCGTAAGCCAACTATCCCCCGGAGCATTGATGGCGACATTCACATCAGGCGTTGCAGTGAGTGTATAAGTGGCCGCATTATTATTGGGATCACCATCTTCATCACTTAGAATCGACAACCGATTAAATGCTGGCAGATTGGTCGCCGCAAGCCAGGTTTCAGTATTATTTTCTGAAGCCTGATTATTGTTGTTTAGCTGGTTAAAATAATCCGCATCAAAACCCAGCTGGGCCAGACCTTCCCTTTCACTATCGCTAATCCGACCATTACTTAATCGTTCTATCGTATTGTTGAGCAATCGGGAACGTGCCAGGCCATAGCGCGCTTTCTGATCTATCTCATCCAGTTTCTTATCTATGCCATCTTTATCGGTCAGTAAAATAGTCGCCGCTCCGTTTTCCCTACCATCCAGTATGCCATCTTCCAGATCAGTCGCACGCTTTTCGATCAGATCGAAGACCTGTGCAGGTGAAAGGTTCAGACTATTAGCCTCAAAGGAGTAACTGATCGCCCGATTTCGAGCAAGAGTCTCAGACTGATCAGACGGAATCGCTGCACCAAGATCACCGATGAGAAAAAGAGTATCGCCAGAAACTCCCACGGCGGGATTTGTATCATCGATCAGCTGAGCCTGTATGATCTGTTTCGCATCGGCAATTGCATTGCTGCCTGACTTGCCGGATGCCAGCATCTTCTGCACCAGTTTAGCCAATATGGTTGTTTCCGGAGTCAGAGCAACCACTTTTCTATCACTGATAATGGTTCGTAATTCAGCTGCCGTGAAGACAGTCATTAACCCTGTGCTCGCAGGCGATACCACTTCACCTGTGGCTTCATCCGTGTATTCACCGCCTTGTGTTTCAATAAAGACCGCATTTGTATCTGCAGGAAGGTCAAAATCAGCAAGTGCGAATTTACCCTGATTACTGCCTCCCGAGGCAAGAATATTGCCTGTTGCATCCACCACCCTGACGGTCGCACCATCGATAGGCCCTTTAAAGGCGCTACCCAATAATGCATTTCCTGTAGTTGTCAAAGATGTCGACGTTGTGGAGTCACCACCACAGGCTGTGAGCATGCTAATGCTCATGGTCAACGCAAGCGCTATAGATAGTTTTGTTTTGTTCATTTGTATTACTCTATTTATGTCAAGGAGCCTCTGATCAAGTCATGGACCTACATCTTGCTGCCAAAATACGCTGCTTTTTCGTTGCAAACCTTCGCAATAACTGGCTATTACGTGCAATTTGCGCCTCAAATCAGCGCATTTTCATCAGCAATCTGTACGGCCCAGACTTATTCAGAGGCTCCTCAATAAATGTAGCCAGAGCCGACGACTCTTTGTCGTCATCGCTCCACTAGTCATTGGCATTTTGGTGGCTGAATTTTTCAGTCGTTTTTTCGGTGTGCCACCAAGAGTCAGAAACCGCCAAAAACAAAACAACGGTTACAAAAGCAATCATGGTCGTTTATTTAGGGAGCCTCTGATCAAGTCATATTTATCGTTCCTCCTCCTTCCACGGTATTTATCTCGTTGTGATCCGTCAGTCAGAATCGAGCCGGCAACATATGCGTGACACATAGATCAAGCCCCTTTTGCCCCTTTCATCCGTGAAACGCCTTGCGCAGTTCGGCGGCAAATTCGAGCAGATCACGCTCCGCCTGCCTTGGTTCTACGTCCCACTTCTCGGCCAACTGTTCGATGATCTCGGAAACACTCATCTCCCGCATCATCAGATGCAACAGGGCATGTCCCGACTCATTGACGGTAAAACTGCGACCGCTGACAGGATCGAAGACAAAGCCGCTCTTGTTGATCGCCAGCCGCTGCAGCAGCGCCGGATTCGGCAATATTTCCGATGGTTTCACTCCATTCATCTCCCCGGGCAGGAAATTCAGTAAACGCTCCCGACGCTCTTCTCGGTCCGGCATGCGTGGATCCCAGCTGCGCCTGAGCGAAACCCAGAGGTGGTCGGCAAACAGCAGGCTACCGCCCCCACCCGGTGCCGTAAGACACTGGAGCTGACGGCTCAGCTGCTCTTCCACCCGGAGACGCAGTGCATCGAGCCGGGCCAGGATCGCCGGTGATCCCTTCAGCTCATCGAACAGCAGCCCCAACAGCTCCGGTACCTCCAATAGTGACCGCAGCATCCTGAGAAAACCGGCCCGGTTTGCCGGCGCGCCGCTGATCAGAGTCAACAGACGCCCGCCCCGGCTCTCGATCCACTGCTCCAGGATTCCGTCCATGCCATTGAAGAGGCGAAACATCACCCCCTCTGCCACCCCCGCCATTTCACTCAGGCGGCGGCTGGTCAGCTGTGAAAGGCTGGCCTGCGCGGCGAGCCTGTCCAGACCCGACAGCACATCTTCTATTCGTTGCTTTGAAACTGAGGTTTTTTTCATTGTTATTCGCGGAAGAAAGTAGAAGTGAAAGCAGTCACTTTCACCAGAATTTAATTACCTTTTCTTGGGGTAAATGTGACTATTCTCACAATAGATTTACCCCAGGAATCCTAAGGGGCCTCTGGTTAAGTCTGGACGAAGTGGATTGTGATTCAGAATATTCAGATTCAAGGTGC